>JAJBVJ010000301.1:0-5270 GCA_020859875.1 Rikenellaceae bacterium | reverse complement strand
CTTGAACAGCCGGCCCCCCGCTGTCTCGAAATTGCGGAACAGGTCGAAGCTGGCGCAGGCCGGCGAGAGCAACACCGTGTCGCCCGGCCGGGCGGCCGACAGGGCCGCCTGCATGGCCTCGTCCAGAGAGCCGGTGTCGAATATCTGCGGTATAACGGCTTGGAAACTCTCGACGAGTTTCGCATTATCCGCCCCCATGCAAACCAGAGCCTTGACCTTCCCCGCGGCTATCTTTCGAAGTTCGCCGTAGTCGTTGCCCTTGTCGGTACCCCCCGCGATCCAGACCACGGCGCCGGGCGTCCCCTCGAGGCCATACCATGCCGCATCGGTATTGGTGGCCTTCGAGTCGTTGATAAAACGCACCCCGCCGACGGTGCCCGCATATTCCATGCGGTGCTCCACGCCGTGGAAGTCGTGCAGGACTTTTTCGATCGTGGCCGTATCCACCCCGGCGGCCATCGCCGCAAGCGAAGCGGCGATGGCATTGCCGGCGTTATGTTTCCCCGATATTCCCAGCTCTCCGGCCGGCATCGAGAAGTTCAGGCCGTTGCAGAACATGGTTATCGTCCCGCCTTCGAGGTAGCCGCCACCCCTGAGGGCGCCGCTGACGGTATGCGGCTCGGGAACTTTGCCGTGCCCGTCGCGGCATGTGGAAAAAGGGAGCTTTCCCGCCCGCGATGCGGCCAGTTCCGCACGGCGGATGACCGTCCGGTCGCAGGCGTTATATATAAGGTAGTCCTCAGGGGTCTGGTTGGCCGCAATACGCATCTTGCTTGCGGCGTACTTTTCCATGTCGTAATCGTAGCGGTCGAGATGGTCGGGGGTGATGTTCAGCAGCAGGGCAATGTCCGCCCGGAAGGAGAACATGCCGTCGAGCTGGAAGCTGCTCAGCTCCAGAACGTACCACTCGGCGTCATTTTCCGCCACACGCGCCGCATAGCTGTCCCCTACGTTACCCGCCAGGGCGGCGTCGTAACCCGCCCGGCAAAGGATACGGTGGACAAGTGTCGCCGTGGTGGTCTTGCCGTTGGAGCCCGTGATGCAGATCGTGCGTCCGCGCGAATATCTTTTGGCGTACTCGATCTCGGATATTACCGGGATCCCGACTTCGGCAAAGTGCCGCACTACGGGGGCAGTGTCCGGTATTCCCGGGCTTTTGACAACACACGTGGGGCACATGCCGAAAACCCTGTCGTGGCCCCCCTCCTCGAAATCTATACCGGCCCCTGTAAGGGCCTCGCGGTAGCGGGCCTCGAGCGTGCCGCTGTCCGAAAGGAAGACCCTTTGTTCCACATTTCGGGCCAGCCGGGCAGTTCCCCAGCCGCTTTCGCCCCCTCCCAATATAACGATGGTTTCCACGGTTTACCTGATCTTTAGCGTTACGAGTGTTATGGCCGCCAGCAGTAGCTGTATGATCCAGAAACGGACGGTGATCTTGGCCTCCGGATAGCCCTTTATCTGGTAGTGGTGGTGCAGGGGCGACATGAGGAAAACGCGCCTGCCCTCTCCGTATTTGCGTTTTGTGTATTTGAACCAGGCTACCTGCACGATTACGGACATCCCTTCAACCAGAAAAACCCCGCACAGGATCGGAAGCAGCAGTTCCTTGCGTATCAAAAGTGCGAAGACGGCTATCATCCCCCCGATGGCCAGGCTCCCCGTGTCGCCCATAAACACCTGCGCCGGGTAGCAGTTGTACCATATGAATCCGATCAGCGCCCCGAGGAACGCCGCGGCGAATACCACCAGCTCTCCGCTCGAGGGGATGTACATTATATTGAGGTAGTCGGCATAGATCACATTGCCGCCCACGTAGGCCAGCACCCCGAGTACGAATACAACCAGGGCCGAGACCCCGGCCGACAAACCGTCGAGACCGTCGGTAAGGTTCGCCCCGTTCGATACGGCCGTGATTATGAAGATGGCGGCAAGGATGTATATGATCCATGTGGCGATATTTCCCGCCGTGGTGTCCGAGGCGAAAAACCAGTGGTAGTCGAATTCGTTGTTTTTTACGAACGGTATGGTGGTCTTGGTTCGGGTGCCCTCTTCCGAGAGGTAGACCGTCCGACCCCCGTCGCTGCCCACTTCGGTCAGCTCGGCGTTAGGGGCCCACGGCTCCACCTTCTCCTTTACCACGATATTGGAATTGAAGCACATGATAGTTCCCACGATGATCCCCAGTCCCACCTGACCGAAAATCTTGAAGCGCCCCCGCAGGCCCGCTTTGTTCTTTCGGAACACCTTTATATAGTCGTCCAGAAAACCGATGGTTCCGAGCCAGAGGGTCGAAAGGATCATCAGCTGAACGTAGATATTGGTAAGGTTGCCGAAGAGCAGGATCGGGACGAGCACCGACCCGAGGATCACGATGCCGCCCATCGTCGGGGTGCCCTTTTTTTCCATCTGCCCGTGAAGGCCCAGCTCGCGAATATCCTCCCCGATCTGTTTGCGTCTCAGCAGGTCGATCACCTTCCGTCCGAAGATCATACCTATCAGAAGAGCCAGTATTATAGCCATCGCCGCCCGGAAAGAGAGGTACTGGAAGAGTCCCGATCCGGGAATGTCGACCCTTCCGTCGAGCCATTTGATAAGGTGGTAGAGCATCTCGGTTTTCTTTTATTTCGTATCTCGATCGTTGTTTTCTGTAACTGCGAAGGCTTTTCGCACCACGCGGCGGTCGTCGAAATGGGTTTTGACCCCGCAGACATCCTGATATGTTTCGTGTCCCTTCCCGGCCACAAGGATTATATCCCCGGGGCGGGCGGCCGCCGCGGCGGCCCCTATCGCCTGCCCCCGGTCGGTGATGGTGAGGGTATGGAGGGTGGGGTCGAGCCCCTTTTCCATATCGGCCAGGATCGCCTCGGGCTCCTCGAAACGGGGGTTGTCGGAGGTGAGGATGGCAAGATCGCTCTCCCGGGCGGCGATAGCGGCCATGATGGGGCGCTTGGCCGCATCGCGGTTACCGCCGCAGCCCACTACGGTTATGAGCCTCTGCTCGGGGGTGCGTATTTCGTTGATCGCAGAGATGACATTCTGCAGGGCATCCGGGGTGTGGGCATAGTCGACGATTGCCGTTTTGCCATCGCCGGAGCGGATCGCCTCGAAGCGCCCGTCCACGGGCCCCAGGGCGCTCATCGCCGGGAGCACCTCCTCCTTTTCGGCTCCGAGGAGCCGCGCCGCACCGTAGACGGCCAGCAGGTTGTAGGCGTTGAACCGCCCCACGAATCCCGTCCAGAGCTCGGCCCCGTCCATCGAAAGGAGCGTCCCCTCGAAGTGGGTCTCCAGTATCTTGCAGTTGAAGTCGGCCTTTTTGCGGAGCGAATAGGTGTATTTCTTTGCCCTGGTGTTCTGGAGCATCACCTGTCCGTTGCGGTCGTCGGCATTGACCAGCGCGAAGGCCTCCGCGGGCAGGTTGTCGAAAAAAAGCTTTTTGGCCCGTATGTATTCGGCGAAAGTGCCGTGGTAGTCGAGGTGGTCGTGGGTTATGTTGCTGAAAATACCCCCCGCGAACCCAAGCCCCGCAATTCGGTTTTGCACGATGCTGTGCGAGCTCACTTCCATAAAACAGAATCCACACCCGGCGGCGGCCATCTCGGCAAGCATCGCATTGAGTCTGACGGGGTCGGGAGTAGTGTGTGTGGAATCGAGACGGCGGCTGCCCGTGCGGTACTGCACGGTGGATATGAGCCCTGCCTTATACCCGAGGCGCTCGAACAGGTCGCAGAGCAGGGTCGCTGTGGTGGTCTTGCCGTTGGTACCCGTCACTCCCACGAGTTTCAGCTTGCGGGAGGGGTGGCCGTAGAATGCGGAGGCCGCTGGGCCGAGGGCCGCGGCGCTGTCTTCCACACGGACGTAAGTCACCACCGGCGCCATCTCGTCCGGCATCCGCTCGCAGACAACCGCTCGGGCCCCATTGCCGACGGCCTGTCCTATATAGCGGTGCCCGTCGGCAGCGGTTCCGGGCACGGCGAAGAAGATCCCGCCCGGCTGAGTGGCCCTCGAATCGAACCCTATCGAACCGATCGCAGTGTCCGCATCGCCATGTATTTCAGCGGCTCCGACCTCCTGTAATATCTCTTTTACGGTCATATCCTTTTTTTATCGTCAAATTGTAAGGTTGAGGTGTATCGCCTGCCCGCGCCGCAGCTGTGTCCCTTCGGCCACCGACTGCGAGGTTACCCGTCCCTTGCCGGAGAAGGTCACCTTCATTCCCTTTCCCTCGAGCAATAGCATGGCATCGCGTAGTCCCATCCCTTTCACCGAGGGTACGGTGTCGCCCTGGTTGTCGTCGGTAAGAAAAGGTGCCGCCGCCTGATCCCCGTCATTGGTTGCGGGCCGCAGACCATCCGGATTTTCCATATATATCCACTTGCCGCCGCCGCGGGGTGGTTTGAACGGAAGGGTGAGCCGTGAAGCGACCATCCGCAGCCCTTCTACCGTCCCGTTCTTGACGGAGGCCGGGGCGGGGGGCTGTTTTTCGCGCCCCGTGTCGACACTCGTGTGCCACGAGGTGTTCGAAGCGTAGACCCGGTCGGCTATCGCCCGGAACACGGGGCCGGGAAGCGACGCTCCGTAGTAGGTGTTGCGGTTGCCCGGGCCGTGGTAGGTCTTTATCGCCACGATACAGGTATATTTGGGGTTGTCGGCCGGGAAGTAACCCACCATGGTGGCCAGATAGTTGCGTCCGCCCCGGGAGTCGGTATATCCGCCATTGTCGAAGGGCATCTGCGCCGTGCCGGTCTTGGCGGCCACGTCGTAGTAGGGGTTTTTCAGAACGCCCCCCGTCCCCTCGCTCACCACCCCTTCCAGGCACGAGCGCACCAGCTCCAGGGTCGGGCGGGAACAGATCGCGGGATTTATGACCTCGGTGCCGAATTTCTGTACCGTCTGGCCGTAACTGCTCACCTCGCGCACCAGCCGGGGCCTTACCATCCGCCCGTTGTTGGCTACGGCGTTATAGAGCGCGAGGGTGTGCATGGGGGTGAGTTCGAGGGCGTAGCCATAGGACATCATCACCAGAGAGGTGCCGTCCCAGGCGGAACCCTCCGCCAAAGGGTGCTTTATGAGCGGCGAGGCCTCCCCGGGCAGTCCGATGCCGAGCGGCTGGCCCAGGCCCATTTTGGAGATATAATCCACAAAACGCCCCTCGGAATTTTTATCACCGCCGTAGTGCTGGTGCACCGCTTTGGCGAATCCTATATTCGAGGAGACCTGAAAGACCCTCCGCAGGTCGATCACCCCCTCCTTGTGGTCGTCCACCACTACGC
>JAJBVJ010000022.1 GCA_020859875.1 Rikenellaceae bacterium | reverse complement strand
TTTCTGGCCGGTATAAGGCTGTCCATCTGTGTCGATATGGAGGTGTACTTATCGTTGAGTTTAATGGTCATGGACTGCCGCTTTTGCAGCACTTTCCCGAACCGTTCGGATAGGCTTTTTGCCGTATCGCCCACGACCTGCCCGGAAAAAATATTGCCGACCGTATTCATCACCACGGCGGCCTCCTTGTCGCCGTAATCTCGTTTAAGCTGCGAGAAGTCCTGAAAGCCGAGCAGGACAGCGACCTTATTGCTTCGGGCCGTGGCAATAAGGTTATCCAGCCCTTTAAAGTAGATGGTGGGAAGCTCGTCGATAATTACACTGCTTTTCAGTCGTCCCTTGCGGTTAATGAGTTTCACGATGCGGCTGTTATATAGCCCCAGGGCGGCCCCGTAGATATTCTGGCGGTCGGGGTTATTCCCGACGACAAGGATTTTCGGCTCGTCTGGGTTATTTATATCGAGGGTAAATTCGTCGCCCGACATTACCCAGTAGAGGGCCGGGGAGATCATGCGTGATAGCGGGATTTTGTCCGATGCGATTTGTCCCTGCAACTGATCGGCCGCGCCGCCCAGCCAGGCGTCCATAAACGGCGACAGATAATTTTCCAGTTCCGGGTAGCTTGTCAATATCGGAAAAATCTTCTCGTAGGGTTTATTCAGAAACTCGACGGCGTGCGGGAAGCTGCAATACTTTCCGTCTTTGTAAATCCGAAGGAACCATATTATGGCGGCAAAAAGAATAATGGGGCTTTCGACAAAAAAATCGCCCTGCTTCGTTACCCAGGTGCGGTTCAAGTTCAACATAATGGTATAGCTGCTTTCGTAGGCATCGCTTATATCGTCCATGAACGAGGGATTTATCGGATTACAGCGGTGCGAGCGTGAGGGGTCGTCGAAGTTTATCACGTAGAACGTCGGCACCTTATCATACCCCTCCCGGTTATTGAGTAGATGGTTGTAGGCTATGGTCGAGAGGTCGGGAAATTTGAAATCGTAAATATACATCGAGAACCCCTTTTCGATCTGCTGCTTAATGTAGCTGTTCACGATTGCGTAGGACTTCCCGGAGCCGGGTGTACCCAAAACGATAGAGGCCCGGAACGGGTTTACGACGTTTACCCAGCCTTTGTGCTGTTTTTTCCTGTACCAGAACCGGGTGGGCAGGTTTACCGAATAATCGTTTACCAAGAGGCGTGTTTCCTGCATGAACGATTCGTTTTCGTTATTGAAAACGTCGTCGAACATATTGTTTTTCAAAAGTCGCGACATCCATATCCCGCCCATGAGCATCAGGATATATCCGGCCGTCATGGTAAACAGGTACAACCCGGCGGCGGCTTGTCCGGGCAGCGGCATGGACAGCAGCCACCAGTTAAGGAAGAACAGTACGAAGCCCGCCGCGATGCTTGTATATATCTTCGGCCAGGTAATCTTCTCGTCCTTTACTCCGCGTGTTCCGAGGCAAGAGAGGGCCAGAAAAATGACGGCAAAAAGTTTCGTCCACAGGATCGAGGTAAACAGTCCGGCGGTACGGTTAAAATTCATCAGGATTTTATCGACCACACCGATATTAAAACCCAGCTCATATATGGCTCCGTAACAGAACCAGTACACGTTAATCACTACGAACAGAATAGAGAGCGCCCGCATAAAGTCCATGACTTTAGCCAGACCGCGCAGATCATCTTCATTTTGCATAATCTTAAAATTTTAAGGTTGTTAATTCGGATTACATTTGCCTGCCGTAGCGCCGTTTCTTCTTTTTGCGCTTGCGGGGCATGGGTTGATTGTTTTGCCCGTCGGTGTCGGGCGTGAGAATGGAGAGCAGGCCACCGGCCGCCTGGGCAACGGAACCCAGGTCGGGCTTCGGAACGGTATGGCCCGCAGCGGAGGGCTTGCGGTGGGGAGCGTGCAAATCCTCGCGGGGCGAATTATCTGCAAAGCGGGAGTTCAGGGCGTTGGCCGAAAATTCCTTACCCAGCCGGGAGCCGTTCACGACCGTATCGTTTTTATGGTCGATGAAGGTGGCCCCGTAGATTCGGCCCTGGTCGGTGCGGCGGAGAACGAGGTCGATACCTTTGCCGTGCAGGGCTTCTCGCAGATGGCTTTCCGTTCGGGCGGTTTTCATCGCTCCGGAAATAGCGGCCTTAGTGGAAGCCGTAGCTTTGCCGCCTTTCAAGGCTTCCACCGACTGCTTCATCCGCTCGTCCAAGTGGGCGATGCCGGTACTCTTTCCGAGCAGGGATGATTTGAGGGGTTTTCCTACACGGCTTCCTTTATCGTCAAGCGCGGAGTAGATAAGCCCCTGGTACCGGTGGCCCTTGTTGCTGCCCTCGACTTTCTCCACACCTATATTATATAGGGATAGCAGGGCGCGGTACTCGGCAAAGGATTGGAAGCGGTACATATCCACCAGCGGCTTTACCACACCCCCCAACTGCTTTTGGAGGGCTCACGCTGCGGCATCCACCGGCTTTAGCTGCCAGCTTTCCGCCTGCTTTTGTCC
>JAJBVJ010000146.1 GCA_020859875.1 Rikenellaceae bacterium | reverse complement strand
TTTCACTAACGACCTCGGCGCTGACTCGCTCGACACCGTTGAACTTATTATGGATTTCGAGAAAGAATTCGGCATCTCTATTCCTGACGAAGACGCAGAAAAGATCGGTACTGTAGGCGACGCCGTTTCCTACATCGAAGCAAAGAAATAATAGCGGTGGCAGGGCTCCTGCCGCCCCGCACCTACCGAACCCAAATTGTTTAAATAATCCCGAATTTATTTATGGCACAAGACAGACGAGTAGTCGTAACAGGTATTGGTACGATCAACCCGCTGGGCAACAGCATTGAAGAATATTTCGAAAATCTAATCAATGGCGTCAGCGGCGCAGGACCGATAACTCATTTCGATGCTTCCCTGTTCAAAACACAATTTGCGTGTGAGGTAAAGAATTACAACCCGGCAGACCATTTCGACCGTAAGGACGCACGCAAATACGACCTTTACACCCAGTATGCGCTGGTATCGGTCGAGCAGGCCATGCAAGATTCGGGCCTCGACCTCGAGAAGGTCGACCCCGAGCAGGCCGGCGTGATATGGGCTTCGGGAATCGGTGGACTGGAAACATTCTACCAGGAGGTAAAGGGTTTTGTAGAGGGTGGATTCGTTCCCCGCTACAGCCCTTTCTTTATCCCCAAAATGATCGCGGACATAGCCGCGGGTTACATTTCGATGCGTTACGGCTTCCGGGGGCCCAACTATTGTACGGTTTCGGCCTGCGCATCCTCGAACCATGCCATGATAGACGCCTTCAACTACATCCGCAGCGGAAAGGCGCAGATTATGATAACCGGCGGATCAGAGGCGGCCGTAAACCAGCCCGGCGTAGGCGGTTTCAACGCCATGCAGGCCCTCTCCACCCGTAACGACGACCCCAAGACCGCTTCCCGTGCATTCGACAAAGACCGTAACGGCTTTGTCATCGGGGAAGGCGGAGGCGCCCTTATACTCGAAGAGTACGAACATGCCCAAGCCCGCGGCGCCAAGATATATGCCGAAGTGATGGGCGGCGGCGCAAGCGCGGACGCCTACCATTTTACGGCTCCCCATCCCGAAGGGTTGGGCAACCGCAAGGCCATGCTCGACGCAATAAAGGACGGGGGACTGACACCCGAGGATGTGGATTACGTCAACACCCACGGCACTTCCACCCCGGCTGGCGATCCTGCGGAACTCAACGGGCTCAAGGCGGTATTCGGCGAGCATATATACGACGTAAGCATCAACTCGACCAAATCCATGACCGGACACCTGCTGGGTGCGGCAGGAGCTATCGAAGCGCTCGCATGTATAATGACCCTTACCAGGGGTATCGTGGCCCCGTCGATAAACGTTTTCGAGCTCGATCCGGAGATCGATCCCAAATTGGATCTCACCCTTGGCAAAGCCAAACAAAGGGATGTCAAGGTGGCCCTGAGCAACAGTTTCGGGTTCGGCGGACACAACGCCTCGGTGGTATTCCGCAAAGCCGAATAAAGCATCCCGGGCCCGGGCAGGCCCGAATACGAAAGGAAACCGAAAGATGTTGGGTTTCATCCTCAAACCGCTGAAAAAAAAGTACGGGAAAGACAGCCGCTATTACAGGCTTATAGACGAACTGTTCGGCATCTGCCCCGACAACATAGAACTTTACAAGCTGGCCTTGATCCACAGGTCAGCTTCTGTTTTTATGCCCGACGGTATGCCCGTAAATAATGAACGACTCGAGTTCCTGGGCGATGCGGTGCTCGAATCGGTGGTCTCGGAGTACCTTTTCCTGCGGTTTCCCGACCGCAACGAAGGGTTCCTGACGCAGGTGCGCTCCAAGATCGTCAGCCGCCAGTCGCTCAACGAACTTTGCCATAAGCTCGGAATCTCGGAACATATCGTTTCCCATGCCGGTGGAAGTATCGTCCAGAAGCACCTGCACGGTGATGCCTTGGAGGCCATGATCGGGGCGATGTACCTCGATAAGGGATACGACAAGACCAACCGGATAATAATCGAAAAGATCCTCGAAAAACACCTCGACCTGGAAGACCTTACCCATACCGAGACGGACTACAAGAGCCGCCTGATAGAGTGGTGCCAGAAGAGCAAACATTCCATAAAATTCCGCACTGCATTCGGCGAGGGCTCCACATCGCAATCCCCCGTCTTCCGGTCGGTCGCCGTTATCGACGATATGGAACTGGGATATGGTCTGGGAACATCCAAAAAGGAGGCCGAACAAAGAGCTTCCTTCGCGGTCTCGCAGGCGCTCACGGATGAAATGGGGGACAATTTCCTCGAGTGGGTCGACAATAAAACAAAATGATCCCGTAATTATACCCGATCCGCTGTGCGATAAAATTATTTCTTCCCGGCGGGTATAGCGCCATATTCACTACGGATTTGCGGCACGCTATTGGTTGATAAGAAAAAAATTCCTATATTGAAGAATATAGGCGAAGCTCTCGGCATCTGCTGCCGGTACGTATGACGCCCTTGCGGTTCGATTTAATTTTAATTAATTTAACAATAGACGAGATTATGAAAAAGTACAGATGCGATGTTTGCGGTTGGGTTTACGACCCCGAAAAGGGCGATCCGGACGGAGGGATAGCTCCGGGAACCGCTTTCGAAGATATCCCCGACGATTGGGTTTGCCCGCTCTGCGGAGTAGGCAAGGAGGATTTCACGGAAGAGTAACAAAAAAGGACAGCCGATCAAGCTGTCCTTTTTTATTTAAATCCTGTCCCTCATTTTGGTATATTTCTGCCAATAGTACTTTAGAGGATTGGAATATTTGAGCATTTTCCACGGGCGGCTGCCGTGTGGTTTATGGACGACCCGAAGATCGGTGCAGACATAGTTGATCAGCCCTTTACGCAGAGCCTCGTTGGAGATGGTCACGTCGAACCACGATTTGCTGTCGTCCAACGTATCGAAGTCGACCGCCTTCAAAAGTTCGGCGGTCAATACCGTACAGCAAAAACTAAGGTGTTTGCGTGTCGGAATAACGCGCCCCTTGTCGAGCGGAAGACTCATTTTGTCGTACGGGTAATTTATATTCCCGGCCGTATCGACGGTAACTGCCGCCGCGAGGCCGCATCGGGGCAGCTTGTCAGCGTTTGTCCACAACCGGCAGATCGTATCACTTTGCACGATTACGTCCGACTCGACTATACACAAATGGGCATCCTCCGATATGCACTTTTTGCGCATCATCCGCAAAATCGTTATGTAATTGGGAGAAGGCCGGTCGGTTATGTCTTCTATATGGATAATATTACAACCGGAATCAGCGGCGGCGCGGGTAAGTCTCTCCCGGTTTTCGGGCGTACTTCTGTCGTTGAAGACGGTATACTCCGTCCCCTCCGGAAGGTCGGAGGCGGCGACGGCGGATATGGTTTGCAGGGAAAGTTCTATGGAATCCTTTACAGGAGTAATGACGTGAAGTTTTCGCATCGGGTAATAGTAATAGCGGTTATACCGGCAACTGACCCAAAGATAGTAATTCATTTCATTATAATATCCGGCGCAGGATATTAAATATGACCCGAATCTGCAATTTGGCCGACGCCATTTAATAAGGCAGGGATTTTGAACTGAAATAGACCAATTAATCTCTTTTTATCATGAAACGATCTGTCATTCTATTAATTGCCGCGATCGGTATTTTCTGCCTGCCCGCCGCCGCTCAAACCGAAGGGGCTGCCCAGGAGACCAGGCACGAACAGCGCCGCCGGGAAAAGGAGGAAAAAACCCGCCAGTACTGCATGTTCATGGATTCGTTGATCCGCACCCATGTCTACTCTTTCCGGCCTCAGTCGATGCAGATGCAGCCTGCAGGCCGCAATCAGTACATTAACAACCCCGCCTTCAGGATGGATGTCCGCGACGAATATATCGATGTCTACCTGCCGTTCATCGGCGGATTCCTGCCGCCCTACCGGACAACGACGATCAACTATACCCTGCCCTATGTACCTGAGTACCGGGCGGAGCAGTCATCCGACGGACAGGAGTGGACAATAACATTCTCGTCCAACCTGTTCGGCTCCGACACCTACCATTTCAAATTAACTGTCACCACCTGTACAGGAGATGCTATGCTGGAAATAACTTCCTCGATGAACAACACCAATACCTACAACGGTTACCTTTCCAAATTGTATTAATATTCGTCGAAGTCGGATACAAAAAAGGAGCGGCCCGACAGCCGCTCCTTTTCAGTATGGATGGTATATATAGATTATTTAATCTCTACATCCGAGATAGTGGTACTGTACGAAGTAAGAAATCCTGAAGTTACTCCGCGGGCCGAGGTAATGTTTATTTTGACATACCTTGCCGATTGGGCACCGAAAGCGACTTCCGTCTGGGAATCGGTTCCCGATCCGACCTTTATGAACGAAGCGTCGTCTCCCTCGAGGCCGGCCTGATCGGTCTGACTCAGATATATGTCGAAGCCGAGCGTATATCCCATCAGGTCGGTTAAGGTAATATTCGAGACGTGGCACACGGCGCCCAAATCGATCGTCAGCCATTCCCCGCTGAAGAAAAACGAAACATTCGAGTTCCAATACGTACCCAAATCTCCGTCGATCGCATATTTGGCTTCCGGAGTGAACGGATTTCCCGTATCGAGATTGGTGCCCTCCATCGCCGATACTGTGGATGCTTGTGCTACCCAGGTGGATTTGGCTGTAACATTGTTCTCATAGGGGATACATTCCACGGTTATCGGGGTGGAAACCATACCTGGATTTGAGAGCATGTAGGCCCTCAGAGTAGTGGTTCCTATATTGACCGGAACGAGCATATCGTCTTCGAGCCTGACTACCGATTCGTCCTCTATGGTATAACCGATCCCCCGGTCGGTTGCCGTTTCGGGTTCCACTATGAACATTCCTTCGACAGTCATACTGCCGCCTTCTATCATCGTCACCTTGTCTATTGTAGTCGAAATGCCCGAGGTTGGAGTGTAGCAGATAATATCTATCTCGGCCGATTCAACAAAGCTCCTCTGTGCCCCTGCCCTAAGGGTAGTTTCGCCGTTTGCGACGAACCGAAGATAACCGTTTTCGACAACCGCCAAATTTTTATCCGCTACTATATATATAATATCATCGACGGATGCGTTCGACGGGGAAAAACCGAACAGACCGGTTATATCGATATCGTCTTCGGGGGTTAAATAGATCGTAGAATTGTCGATAACGGCAAACGATTCGATCGGGGGTGTCTCCTTTCCCCCGTTATCGTCATCGTTATCGCTGCACGAAAACAGGCACAGGGGTGCGGCCAAAAGCAGAAAAATTCTTTTCATAGTTTTAAGATTAAATTTGGGATAAATACTATCTGTAAGATAAATCGATAAACCTTTTCCGTTTATATAGTCACTCCGTATATGTTATACTTCGGCCCGCCTTCGGCATATTTCTTCCGGCCGTATATGATAATAACGTAGAAGCCGTGGGAATCCGCCAAAGCCGTAAATCGATTTCCGGCATATTTTCATTTATTCCGGCATAAAAAAAGCGCCCTTCGAAGGGGCGCACTATATATTCCTGTTTTTCCGGGTCTAACCTTTCACCAATAATACCACCGCATGCGCCGCCGCGCCTTCCTCCCGACCGGTAAATCCAAGGCGTTCTTCGGTCGTGGCTTTTATGGATATACGGTCTATGTCTACCCAAAGCGTCCGGGCAATATTTTCACGCATCCGGTCGATATGCGGACGCAATTTGGGGCGCTGTAAAAGGATCGTCATATCTGCATTTGCAAGGCGGTATCCTTTTTGCCGGATCATGCCGTACACTTTGGATAACAGATCGAGGGAATCCGCTCCGCAGTATTGCGGATCGGTGTCGGGGAAATGCGAACCGATGTCCCCGAGGGCAAGGGCACCCAGCAGAGCATCGCTGAGGGCATGGGCAAGCACATCGCCGTCGGAATGGGCCACAAAGCCCTTATCATGTTCGATGGACTCACCGCCCAATATGAGCGGAAGCCCGTCCCTTAAAGCGTGGACATCGTAACCGTGTCCTATCCGAATAACCTCCATATCGAAATCCATATCCACCGCAAATGTAACAAACTTCGGTGCATTTTATTAAATTTACGATCAAAGATAAATATTAGACTTATGAGCAATATTTCATACCTGGAACCGCGCCCCGTGTGGGAAATTTTCGAACAGATCACCCGCATCCCCAGACCGTCGAAGAAAGAGGCCGGAATCATTGCCTACCTCGAAAATTTTGCAAACGAACATAACCTGCCATATAAAAAGGATGCCATCGGGAATATTGTAATCTCCCGCAACGGCTCACCCGGAAAGGAAACGGTGGTACTGCAGAGCCATATGGATATGGTCTGCGAAAAGAATTCGGATGTAATTTTCGATTTCGAAAACGATCCGATCGAAGCATACGTGACGGAAGATGGATGGGTTAAAGCCAGGGGCACGACACTGGGCGCCGACGACGGCATCGGCATGGCGGCGGCCCTGGCATTGCTTATATCGGACGACAAGGGGCTTCCTCCGATAGAAGCCCTCTTTACGGTCGACGAGGAGACGGGTCTCACAGGTGCTTTCAACCTCGGGGAGGGTATGATAACAGGCAAACTACTCGTCAATCTCGACTCGGAAGATGAAGGGGAAATATTTATAGGTTGTGCGGGCGGCATAGACACCATCGCACAATTTGCCTATGCCGGTGAAGTCCCGGGCGACGGGTTTGCTTTTTTCGCCCTGAAGATCACCGGGCTGAAAGGCGGCCACTCGGGGGACGATATAAATAAGGGGCTGGCCAATTCCAATAAGCTGCTGGCAAGGATGCTTTTAAGTGGCCAAAAGGAGTGCGGGCTGCGGCTCTGCCGGATAGACGGGGGCAACCTGCGCAATGCCATACCGAGGGAAGCGCATGCCGTTTTCGGCGTTCCGGCAAAGCTCATATCCCGCTTTTTCGAAGTGTATGAAAATTTCACGGTGGATGCCCGGGTGGAATTTTCCGCAACGGAACCCTCGATGGACTTCGTGGTGAGCGAAGAACCCCGACAAAAGTTTTTTATCCACCATGCGGTGCAGGACAGGCTGCTGAAAGCGCTCTGCGGGTTACCGAACGGGGTTCTTTCCATGAGCGGCACTATGCCGGGCCTGGTCGAGACCTCCACGAATCTCGCTTCGGTCAAGCAGTCGGAAAAGACGATAACCGTGACCACATCCCAGCGCTCCTCCCTCGATCCCGCCCGCTTCGCCGCGGCACAATCCGTAAGGTGCGTATTAGAATTGGCCGGGGCCGATGTTCGCCATTCGGAGGGATACCCGGGCTGGAATCCTAATCCGGATTCACGGCTTCTGGAGACCTTCACCGCTACGTACCGCAAACTCTTCGGTACCGAGGTCAAAGTCCGCGCAATCCATGCCGGCCTTGAATGCGGGCTTTTCCTGCAGAAATATCCCGAGCTGGAAATGATCTCGATAGGCCCTACCCTGCGCGGGGTTCATTCCCCGGACGAAAGGCTCGAAATATCGACTGTTCAAAAATTCTGGGATCTTCTGGTCGGGGGCCTCAAAAACCTTTGAGACTCTTCCTGTCGAGTATTCCCGAAGCGTACAAAGCCCAAAGTATAAGTACCGGCTGGAAGAAAAGCCTCACGAGTCTGCGCGTATCGGTATCGAGCCCGAATGCGTCGCGGTGGTGCGTATACTGTGAAATATTACCCGGGAAAACGGCAAAAAAGAAGAGGGCTGCAACCAGACCCGTATATTTCCGGTAGCGGCGGAGCAATACGAGGGCGAGCCCCAGCGATATTTCCACACCGCCGGATAAAACCACCGTGAGGTCTTTATCGAGCGGCACCCAGTCGGGCACCTGAGCCTGGAAGTCCCGGCGGGCAAAGGTCAGGTGGCTCACACCTGCAAAGGCCAGCATTACGCCGAGTAATATCCGGGCCGTGTCCTGCAATTTCGATACTTTTTCATATCCTATAAATTTTCCATATATAGAATCCGTAACCAAAACCGTGCTCATTTGCCCTTCGGGCGTCGATTTAAAATAAAAAGGCGGCACGGCTTCCGATTCCGCACCGCCAAGGTGGCTTACACCATTATTATTAAAAATAACGCCCTTCGTTAAACAAGAACCGCGCCATAGGGCGCGGTTAAGTCATTGCATAACTTTAACTTAATATCAATCCTGCTGGCTTCCGTCCCCGAACGGATACTGGTTGCTCCGCACATCGTCGAATTTGGCGTCGAGCCCTTTCCCGTATGTTCGCATCGCCCGTCGGCTCATGCCCATACTGGAAAACCCGCCGTCGTGATAGAGGTTCTGCATGGTCACCTTGCGGGTATAGTCCGAGAAAAGCGTAAGGACATAGTCGGCACAATCCCCGGCCGTGGCATTTCCCAGCGGGGACATTCTCTCCGAGAAGTCCATCAAATCGCCCAGGCCGAGCACCCCGTTTCCGGCGGTGGTGGGCGTCGGCGACTGGGAAACGGTATTGATGCGGATCCTTCTTTCGCGTCCGTAGATGTAGCCGAAACTGCGGGCGATCGATTCGAGCAGGGCCTTTGCATCCGCCATGTCGTTATATCCGTAGAGAGTTCTCTGGGCTGCAATGTAGGACAGTGCCACGATCGACCCCCAATCGTTCACCGCATCCTTCTTTCGGGCCACCTGGATAACCTTATGGAAAGAGATCGCCGAAATATCGAGCGTCTTTGCAAGGTAATCGTAATCCAGATCGTCGTAAGTTCGCCCTTTACGGACATTGGGCGACATGCCGATCGAATGGAGGATAAAGTCGAACTTTCCCCCGAACCGCTCCATAGCGGTGTCGATCAGCTTTTCGAGGTCTTCTACCGATGTGGCATCGGCTGGAACCACGAGAGCACCGCACTTTTGTGCAAGTTTATCGATCGTACCCATCCGTATCGAGACCGGCGTATTTGTAAGGACTATCTCCGCACCCTCTTCAACGGCCCTTTCCGCCACTTTCCAAGCGATCGACTGCTCGTTGAGCGCACCGAAGACCAGACCCTTTTTTCCTTTGAGCAAATTACATGACATATATGTGTTCTTTTATTGACGCTGCAAAGGTAGGTTTTTAATTTTAAATGGGTAAAACGGCAATACTGCGTTCAGAGAAACACCGCATTTATCGTTGCACAGGTAAGGTGGTACTCTTCCATAACGTCGATCATGGTAAGACTGCTCTCATATACCGGCTGGAGCTGTGAATAGTAATCGATGACCGATATATGTCCCTGGTCGAGCGCCCTTTTCAGAAGGCTTATGGAATCGGTATGATCCAGCATCGTGCGGTATTGCTCGCTCGATGCAGCGAGAAGTTCGGCCCGGGCGTACAAACCCATAAGGTATGTCTTCGCATCGCTGAGTATACGTCTTAGCTCCGCATCCGCGAAAGCCGCTTCGGCTTTCGCCCGCCGTACATTGTTCCGGTTGGAAAAGATCGGGACGGTTACCCCGGCCACTACCCCGTTGAGCTTATCGCCCGGCCCGGTATCCCGCTTATAGCCCAGCTCGAACCTCGGGAGTCCTTTGCTTTTACTGAGCCGTATCTCCTCGCCGGCAGCTTCCCGGGCACTTACGGCCATGAGGATTTCCGGGGAGAGGCTTTCGTAAATGCCGGCCATTTCATTGTAAGTGCGGATAAAGGTGGGACTCTCCAGGGAATGTTCCTCCAATATTACCGGAACGCCTCCGTTCAGCGAGACCAGGCGGTTTACCGCATCGGCCAACTCTATTTCATTGAATTTGGCCGCATTGGCGGCCGAAATGTACTCGAAACGCGCTTTATTCTCCTCGAGCGCATTGGCGCCGCCCGCTTCGGCCTTGATCGACAGCAGTTCCGATACCCTGAGGGCGTCGGTGGCGGCGCGGTCGAGTAGCTCCTGTTTCTGTCGGAGGGCCAGAATCCGGATATACAGCTTATGCGCATCGAAAAGAACCTGTTGGCGGTAGAGCTCATATTCATGGCCGTACACCTCGATGCGTTTTTGTGCCAGTTTAGCCCGGCGGGCATATACCGTGGGGAAATCAAAAGACTGGGTTACGGTAAGTTCGCTCGCCGGCCCGGCGGCGGACGGTCTGCCCCACTGGCGCACATATTCCACCTCGGGATCGTCCGGATTATTTTCCATTCGTACCCCGGTCGTGAGGGCATCGTGCAGTTTTCGACGGGCTTCCAGCTCTGGATTATTCCGCTCGATCTCCATCAAGATTCTATATGCCTCCTGCCGATCCCGGGATACCGATTGCCCGCGGCAGAAACCTCCTGCAAGCAACAATGCCGCAAGGGCCAAAAAAAGTTTACCTGTTTTTTTCATCTCTTTCGTTTTTTCCATATACGGTCAGATATACCGCGGGAACTACAAAGCCGTTCAAGACGGTGGAACTTACCAGTCCGCCCAGGATCACCTGTGCCATGGGGCTCTGGATCTCGTTACCCGGAACATCGCTTCCCAGTGCGAGGGGGATAAGCGCAAGTGCGGAAGTAAGCGAGGTCATAAGGATCGGATTTAGCCTGTCGCACGAGCCCTGAATTACCGCTTTATAAACCGACAACCCCTGCGCGCGGAGCTGCCCATAGCGCGAGACAAGGAGTATGCCGTTGCGAACGGCAATCCCCAGCAGCGATATGAAACCGATTATGGCCGGGATGCTGACCACCCCCGAGGTGATCCAAACCGCGGCTACCCCGCCCACCAGGGCGAGCGGGAGGTCGATCATTACCATCGCCGCCAGGGAAACCTTCCTGAACTCCCGCAAAAGCAGCAGGAAGATGAGCAGAAGGGCTCCCACGGAAGCCCATGTGAGGATGCGCGAGGCCGCCTGCCGGCTTTCGAACTGGCCCCCGTACTCCACCCAATATCCTTCGGGAAGCACAACCTCGTCCGAGATCCGCCTTTTAATCTCAGCCACGGCACCCCCGAGATCGCCTCCGGTCATATTTGCCGATACCACTACCTTGCGTTTCACATTTTCGCGGTTGATCGTATTCGGCCCTGCCGTGGAAACTATATCGGCAACGTAGCCCAAAGGAACCTTCACACCGTCGGCACCGTCTACCGGCACATCGTGCAATCCTTCGATGGTTTTATACCTCTGCTGATCCATTTTGACGGTAAGATCGTAATAACCCACCCCGTCGTAGACCTGCGAGACTACCGCACCGGAAATGGCGGCGTCGATAAAGGCGGAGAATCGGGGGACGGTTATACCGTAGCGGGCGAGCATCTCCCTTTTGGGTATTATCTGCAGCTGGGCCCTTTCGATCTGCTGTTCGACATTCAGGTCGGCAAGGGCATCGATCCCTTCGATCGCGGAGCGGATACTACCTGCCGTAGAATATAACGTATTGAGATCGTCCCCGAAGAGTTTTACGGCGATATTGGCCTTTGTTCCCGAGAGCATGGCGTCAATACGGTGGGAGATCGGCTGTCCGATCTCTATACTCACTCCCGCCAGATGTTCGAGCCGTTGGCGGACATCGGCCATAAATTCGCTTCGCGGGCGGTCGATAAGTTCGAAGGGCGCCTCGATCTCCGAAGCGTTCACCCCGAGTGCATGCTCGTCGAGCTCCGCCCGGCCGGTCTTTCGGGCTACGGTCCTGATCTCGGGTATTTCGAGCAGGATCCGCTCCACCGTCCGGCCCATCTCGTCCGACGCATCGAGCGAAACTCCGGGAAGGGTCGAAACGTTTATCGTAAGTGAACCCTCGTTGAAGGGGGGCAGGAAGCTGCTCCCGAGTGTGGTGAAAATGAAAACCGACCCCGCCAATACAAGCGCCATTGCAACGATCACCCACCCTTTGAACCGGAGCGTCCATTGCAGGGCGCGTCCGTATAGGTATTTCAGAAAGGCGGAAACCGGCGGTTCCTTCGTATTTTTGCGTATCGCTTTTTTCCCGGCAAGCATATAACTGCACATCACAGGAGTTACCGTCATTGCGACAAGGAGCGATGCCAGCAGTGCCACGATAAAGGAAACACCCAGCGGACGGAGCATTCTGCCTTCCATTCCGCCCAGGAAAAACAGCGGCAGGAAAGCGACAATGGTGATGATGGTGGCATTCACTATGGAGGTGCGGATCTCCGCCGAGGCTTCATATACCACTCTCAGCGCCGGGGTTCGGTCGGCGGGGGGGCGTGCATGATTTTCCCGAAGTCTTTTGAATACGTTTTCGACATCTATTATCGCATCGTCCACCAGCGAGCCGATAGCAATGGCCATCCCTCCGAGGCTCATCGTGTTGATCGTTATACCGAAAAGCCTCAGCACGATTATGGTAATTAGCAGTGACAGCGGCAAGGCTATGAGTGATATGACCGTAACCCTCCCGTTCATCAGAAATAGCAGCAGTATCAAAATTACGAATATCGAACCCTCCAGAATAGCCCTGCGGATATTGCCGATGGACGATTCTATAAACTCCGACTGACGGAATATCTCGGTGCTGACCCTGATATCACAGGGCAGTGTCCCGCCGATCTCGGCTATGGTCGCCTCGAGCTTCCGGGTAAGTTCGAGCGTATTGATCCCCGGTTGTTTCGTCACGGTAAGCAGAACCGACGGTGTACCCTCCACCGAGGCCGTACCGAGCCTGGGGGATTTATTCCCTATCCCTACCCGGGCTATATCTCCGAAAGTGATGGGATAACCCTCTTCGGACATTTTGACCAGGCTTTCCGCCAGCCGGATCGTATCGGTAGTGGCCGTGATCCCCCGGACTATATATTCGTTGTCCCACTGGTAAATTATACCGCCCGCACTGCTGCGCCCCATTTCCCCGGCCGCTTCCATAACTTCGTCCAGTGAGACGGAGTAATGGTTCATAAGCCCGGGCGATAACACTATCTGGAACTCTTTGACCTCGCCGCCCATCACCGAGACCTGGGCCACCCCACCGGTGGCAAGCAGTCGGGGACGGATCGTACGGTCGGCTATGGTACGGAGCTCCTGCAGGGTAGTCTTTTCCGGGGTCAATCCGATGATGAGAACTTCTCCCAGGATGGAGGATTGAGGCCCCATCACAGGCTGTCCGGCACCCGGGGGGAGAGACTCGGACACGACGGAAAGTTTTTCCGAAACGATCTGCCGCGCCCGGTAAATATCGGTGCCCCAGTCGAACTCGACCCAAACTACCGAAAAGCCGGTCGTTGTCGACGAGCGTACACGGCGGACATTCTCCGCACCGTTCAAAGCCGTTTCGATCTGGAAGGTGACGAGTTTTTCGACCTCCTCGGGTGCCATGCCCGGAGCTTCGGTCATAACGGTCACAGTCGGGGCATTCAGGTCGGGAAAGACATCCACCTCCATTTTAAGCGCCGTATAGATGCCTGCCGCGCAGATCAGCCCCGCGGCAAGGAGTACTGGCAGGCGGTTGCGCAGGGAAAAATCGATGATCCTGTTAAGCATAACCTCGCCTTTCGTTAATGTTCGTGGCTGTGTGGAATCGAGCCCGATGCGGAGGCCATCCTTACGTTAACGGCTCCCCGAACGACCACCTGGTCACCCGGAGCCAGCCCCGAGAGTACTTCGACCCTGCGCCCGTCGCTGCCGCCAATTGTCACTTCGCATCGTCGGTAAGTATCCTCTCCGGTGCGGATATAGACATAGTAGAGCCCCTGCTGTTCGGTCACTGCGGACAATGGCAGGGTAAGAACATCGTTCCGAAGAGCCCCCAACAACCTTACTTCGGCAAAGGCACCGGTCAGGATTGCCGGATCGTAGGGAAAGCGGAAGACTACGGGGATAGTGGGCCGGGAGGCCCCTACTGCACTCCCGACGGAAATAAGGCTTCCCCCCAATCCGGAAATATTGAAAACGGAATCGGAAGAGGGTACGGTAAAATTCGCGTCCGTCACCGCAGCCACTTTCGAATAATAGCGTTGGGGCACCTCCGCCCGCAGTTCCATGGTGCGGCTACGCCCGATCGTAGCCAGTATTTCCCCGGTCTGTACATACTGCCCCTCATCGACGCGGATGCCGTAAATATATCCCGAGACGGGAGAGGTGACTGCGGCTCCGCGGCCGGTTCCCGCTTCGGTAAGCGATTCGTACCGGATGCGGGCACTCTCATACTCGGCGGACAGGGCATCGAGTTCTGCCTCGGATACGATATTATCCTCCCGGAGCCTCTTTGCCCGTTCATAGTCGGCCCGGGCCTTATCCATACTGGCACGGTTCACCGCAAACAGGTCGCCTCCGGAGATCCGGGAAGATGAGACCGTGAAAAGGAGCACGCCCGCGCCGACTTTCGCCCCTTCGGCGAGCGCACTCCCCGAAAATGAGACCACCCCTTCGGAAGGAGCCACGACGCTCACCCGGTCACCCGGTGCAGGGGAAATCTCTCCATAGGTTTCGATCACCTGGCGGAACGGCCCCCTCTGCACCTTTTCATACCGGAGGCCGGCCAGCTCCGCCTGCTCTCTGGTAAAGACTATCTCCTGCGCTCCGCCGGGTATTTCCCCGGAATATCCATGGCTGTGGCCGGCATGTCCGCCGTGGGAATGGCCATGATCGTGGTCGTGGCTATGGTCGTGGTCGTTGCAATCGGCTTGAGGTTCATGATCTTCTCCGTGGTGGTTGTCACCACAGGCCTCGCTCTGGTCATGGCGGGCCGCATGGCCGCCCGAACTGTTTTTACTACTCCCACCGCATGCGGTCAGCATGACTGCCGCGGCAAGAAATAAGATATTTTTCATAATGGGATTTTTGGATCCTGGAACATACATTTCAGCCGCACGAAGCGGCATCCGGCAAACCTGCCGGATCAGGCCAAAAATGAGGGTGCGCGGGGCGGGGTCGCCCTGGCGATGTATGAGCGGTATAAAGAGAGGGTTCCACCGTATGCGGTGCCGTATTCCACCGCCCGGCGGTGGCCGTCGGCGGAGTTCCCGTTTCCGGCGAGCGGCATATCGGCCGTGGATGTTGTCCAAAGAAGTATTTGAAGACTCGAAACCCCGAAGGATATTTCCTCCCTTACCGGCGAATCGAGGTCGATGTTCACCACCGTGCAATCGCCGTCACCGTGGCCCGCGGTGTTATGAAGACACAGATGGCCTGTGCATTCCGCACGGCATGCATCCCCGCATCCATCCCGGTCATACGGGGCGGATTGCCCGGTCTCACCGGTATCACAGCACAACTCCGGGTGATGGGAAAAATCGCCGGGGCTGTGAATTTCAAAACCGTGGAACAGATTTATGCAAGGTGTCCCGAAGGCATCATGGTGGTGGTGCGGCATTGTCGCAGCGAGCTGCGCCAGAGCGCAAACCGCCATAAAAAACCTGAGCAGGATATTTTTCTGCAACTTCCCCATGAGCCGACACAAATATATGACTATTCGGCCGCTTTTATGCCGGCCGGCGGGAAAAATATGAATTTATAAATTCCAAGAGTGGATATTATTCTATCTCCCAAGTATTTCCGCTGTGCAACAGATCGTCCATGCAATTTATCCGGCGCCTTTTTTTTACGGTTTCGACCTGTTTGCAGACATTGTCGTCGTAGGTGGAATCCGCAACATTCCGGATCACCCCCAGTGCGACGGGATATTTTGGGAAGTCCATATTTACGAGCATCATGTGAACCCCGGGGTTCGGCTCATGGGCGTTATGGATGAGTATATCCTCTTCCGTAACCCCTCCTTCGCCTATTTTGACCACCATGAGTTTCATTCCGATCTGCACCAGCCCCTTGTCGCGGTTCTTCCCGAAAATCATCCGCTGGCCGTGTCGCAGCACGATGGTATTTTCCTCGCGCGTCTCCTTGTCGCCGGCAAAACCTGCAAAGGTCTTGTCGTTGAATATCACGCAGTTCTGCAATATCTCCACAACGGCCGTCCCGTCGTGTTTGGCCGCCTCTACGCATACCTCTTTCGTCAGGTTCACCTCGGCGTCGATAGAGCGGGCAAAAAAAGTACCGCGGGCTCCCAGCACGACCTCCCCGGGATTGAAAGGGTGTTCCACCGTGCCGAACGGGGAGGTCTTGGTGATCTTACCCAGCTCGGAAGTCGGTGAATACTGCCCTTTTGTAAGGCCGTATATCTCGTTGTTGAACAGCAGGATATTTATATCTATGTTACGCCTTACGGCATGGATAAAGTGGTTTCCGCCGATGGCCAGGGAGTCGCCGTCGCCGCTGGTCACCCATACGGTGAGTTTCGGATTGGCCACCTTTACACCCGTGGCTATGGCTGCCGCGCGGCCGTGGATGCCGTGGAACCCGTAACTGTTTATGTAGTACGGAAAGCGGGAGGAGCATCCGATCCCCGATATGAAGGTGAAGCGGTGGTGTTTGTATTTGAGTGCGGCCGCCACCTCCGGCATAGCCCGGATGACGGAATTCAGGATGGCATAGTTTCCGCACCCCGGGCACCATTTTATCTCCTGGTCGCTTCTAAAGTCCTGCGGGCTATACTGGTATTGTTCGCTGTTAGGCATGACACTTTTCCTCCAAGATAGAATCGAAATGATTTTTTAATTCCGTAACCGTAAAGGGCAATCCCTGTATCTTGTTGTATTGGCGGAAGGTATATTGCTGGAAATTCATTCTCAGGTAATTTGCCAGCTGCCCGTCGTTTAGTTCGCATACCACTATCTTCTCGAATTTCCGGAATATCTCACCCACTCCCTTGGGGAGCGGGTTGATGTAGTTAAAATGACACAGGGAGACCTTTTTGCCTTCCGCTCGC
>JAJBVJ010000143.1 GCA_020859875.1 Rikenellaceae bacterium | reverse complement strand
ACTTTGTAGTGCCCTCGCGCATGAACCCGGGCGAATTCTACGCGATGCCCCAGTCGCCCCAGACCTTCAAGCAGCTTTTGATGGTGGCCGGATACGACCGCTATTTCCAGATCGTCAAGTGTTTCCGCGATGAAGACCTGCGGGCCGACCGCCAGCCGGAATTCACACAGATAGACTGTGAAATGGCCTTCGTAGAGCGTGAAGACGTGATCCGCACCTTCGAGGGCATGATGAAATACCTGTTCAGGGAGACCCTCGGCGTCGAGTTCGACGGGCAATTCCCGCGGATGACATGGCACGAGGCGATGGAGCGGTACGGTTCGGACAAACCCGACATCCGTTTCGGGATGGAGATCACCGATATAACTGCCGTCGCCCAGGGCAAAGGCTTCGCGGTCTTCGACAGCTCGCAGTATATCGGGGCCATAAATGCCCGCGGCTGTGCGGGATTTACCCGTAAACAGTTAGACGAACTGACCGATTTTGTAAAGCGTCCGCAGATCGGTGCCAAAGGGCTGGTGTGGGCCAGAATCGAAGAGAGCGGGAACATAAAATCGAGCGTCGACAAATTCTATTCGCAGGGCGACCTGGCATCGTGGGCCGAAAAGTGCGGCGCCGAGGCGGGCGACCTGCTGCTTGTAATCTCGGGCGACCGCACCCCGAGCCTTGCGGCACTCGGCCAGCTGAGGCTCGAACTGGGCGAAAGGCTGGGATCGAGGGACAAGAGTGTATTCAAACCGCTCTGGGTGGTGGATTTTCCACTTTTGGAATGGGACGACCAGACACAGAGGTATTACGCCATGCATCACCCCTTCACCTCTCCCCTGCCGTGCGACATCCCGAAGATGGAGAGCGATCCGGGAAGTGTGCGGGCGGATGCCTACGATTTCGTTGTGAACGGCGTCGAAATAGGAGGCGGTTCGATCAGAATACACGACAGTGCATTGCAAGCCAGGATGTTCGACCTACTTGGCTTCACTGCTGATGAGGCCCGGGCACAGTTCGGCTTCCTGATGAACGCATTTAAATATGGCGCCCCACCGCACGGAGGCGTCGCCTCCGGGTTCGACCGGCTCTGTTCATTGTTCGGAGGGTCGGACTCTATCCGCGACTACATCGCATTCCCGAAAAACAACTCCGGCCGGGACGTTATGATCGACGCACCATCGCCTGTCTCACGGGCACAACTCGACGAACTTTACCTTATGAGTAATCCGCCTGTAAAGGAATAATATGAGCCGGGTCAAAGGGTTTCTTCTAAGCCTATTTGCCGCCGCTTTGAGCATAGCGGCGCTTTCGGGCCAGCGACCCGTGCCACTCTGGTTCAAGACTCCCGACGGTATCGGCATCGTAAGGTACAGCGATATTGAAAGCCTTGCCCCTGTCTTACTTTGCACCGGCCCCGATATTACTACGGTCTACGATACTGTTAGATTCCATTTGATAGCAGAACCTTATCCGCCCCTGCCGGAGCCGGACGACCACATGATTATATTGTTAAATGAAGATAGCGCCGACAGTATAGTCTTGAGAAGCAAAGGTTATTGGGCTCCCGAAAAATTTGAACGGCTGGAAGAGCAGCTATATTCCGGCAACCGCTCGGGCCAATGGGAATACAGCGCCACGACCGCCATCCATCCCCTCGATTGGTATCCGGGACACAGCGATTTCGGATCCCGGGATTTAGGTGACCGTGGGCTCGCACGGCTGCAGGCGGAACTTACTTTACGTGCGGTCCGCCATATACCCGGCTGGGTAGAAGTTGTGGTGAACGAAAACACCGGAGCCACAGCTTATATTGCGGTGGACGAGCGGGCAGGTATCCCCGTTGTCGTAACATGGGAATATTACCTGACACACGTGGTATCATGCCTGTTTTCACCCTCTGTCGTCGAAGTACACAACCGACCGAAGGACAAAAGCCCCCATAAAATAATCGACACCTCTCAAACCCAAATAATAGAGGTACGCGGACAATGGGTATTGCTCGGCAGGTATACGTCCGACGGTGCAGTGGAGAGAGTCGGTTGGGCAAAATGGCATGATGGCGATCGGGTTTTGGTAAGGGTAAGAGAGTTTTTGTGGATTTAAAGATGGGAAGACCGGTAAGTCCGTTAAGTTACCGCACGTCATGCCCGCCGAGAATGGCAAGATCACAGTGCCTCGAAGCCGTGACGGAGAGCGGCGGCCGACAAACACTCTGGAATATATCCTGATTTAAGACAGCTAAATTCACGGAATTTTGCCATAAAAATTTGGAGTGCGCAAAAAATAGTATATATTTGCACTCGCGTTTGACAGAAAACCCACTCATCCGCGAAGGTTCCAAACATTCGGGAGTTTAGCTCAGCTGGTTCAGAGCATCTGCCTTACAAGCAGAGGGCCGGGGGTTCGAATCCCTCAACTCCCACAAAGGAAATTAACGAAAGCATCCGCAAGGATGCTTTTTTTAATTTAATTTTTGGGTGTTGAGTGATTCGAACCAACTGCCCTATGCTTGTAAGGAAGATGGTATGAAACAGCTAAGCTAAACTCCAGAA
>JAJBVJ010000026.1 GCA_020859875.1 Rikenellaceae bacterium | reverse complement strand
TCCGTAGAGAGAGCGTATCTTCATTCGGCCACTCCACCCAGACAGTATCCGAGGGAGTCCATCTGTAAGGATAGACATCTTGGACCCTTTCGGTGTGGCCCGAGAAACATCCCGCCATTAAAAACATTAAGGCAGACAGGGACACGATATGTCTCATATGCCCTACTCGGTTTTTTTCTCCGGCCTCGGCCGGCCTTGCCCCTGGTTATTCCTTTTGTTACCGGGGCGCCGCCCCTGGCTTCGGTTCTCCGCCCCTGCCGTCGTTTCGCCTGCGGTGTGCGGTTGCTGTGCCTGTTTGGAATTGTTTCGCCGGCGGTCGTCACTGCGGCGGTTGGGTTTGCTCCCGCTTTCGCGGTTTTGCTCACCGGCACGCTGACCACCCTGTGGCCGGGCGGGATTACCGGCTCCTTTTTTACTTTTGTTGCGGCGGGGCCGGTCGGATTTTGTACTGTCGAAGCGGGTGATACTCTCCTCCCCGATGACGTTTATAAACCCGGGGTCTTCCTGGGTGGGTTCTTTAACGGTGAATTCATGGAGGCTGTCCACCTTCTTACCTTTGCGGTTTATGTCGAGTATTTTTTTGACCTTATCCACCGGCAGGGTCACCATTGCCGCCATTGCACCGGGACTGGTTCCGAAACTCATGGTGCGGGCGAGTATGTCGCTCTTTACCAGGAAATAATCCCCATCCAAAGCATGCAGGGGCTGGTTGACTACCGGAAATTCTCTCCGTGCATCCATATAGTTGTCCAACTCGTAAACCAGACAGCATTTGAGCTTGCTGCACTGACCGGCGAGTTTCTGCGGATTCAGGGATATTTCCTGGGTACGGGCGGCATTGGTGGTCACCGAGACGAAGTTGGATATCCACGATGCACAGCACAATTCCCGTCCGCAGGAACCGATGCCGCCTATTCGGCCCGCTTCCTGCCGGGCGCCGATCTGCTTCATCTCCACCCGGATGCGGAACTGGTCGGCGAAAACCTTTATCAGTTCGCGGAAATCGACCCGCTCGTCGGCGATATAATAGAATATGGCCTTTATCTTATCGCCCTGGTACTCTACATCCCCGATCTTCATATTTAGGCCCATATCGGCGGCCAACTGCCGCGCGCGGATCATAGTAGTATGTTCCAATGCTATGGCTTCCTGCCATTTCTCGATGTCGTAGGGCTTCGCCTTACGGTATATCTTTTTGAATTCCCCGTTCAGGGGGTTGAATCCCACGCGCTTCATCTGGCGGGCGACGATGTCTCCCGTGAGCGAAATGATCCCTATGTCATGGCCCGGGGAGGCTTCGACGGCCACTATATCGCCCTTCTTTAGGGGCAGGTCATTGACGTTGCGGTAGTAACTCCTGCGCGTATTTTTAAACCTTACTTCGTATATATCGTTCCGGTAGAGTTCGGGCATATTTTCGAGCCAGTCGGTGGCGTGGAGCTTGAAGCATCCTTCGCAAACGCCTGCCGTAGCATCCTCTTGGCAATTACAAAACTTACATCCGCGCCCCATGTCCAGAGAACAATTGTTGGTCTTATTGCAATCCATCTCTAACTTTTGCGCTAATTATTAAGGATATAGGGCACGCCCCGACAAGTGTCGCGGGTTGCCCCTATCATTGTACAAATGTAGCAAAATTTCACTTAAAAGCGGGGAAAAACCCTGAAGTGAGCTCAATCTGCAAACAATCTTCCCGACCGGCCGGCCCTCCGCAGCATCCGATATTTGTCGCCGAAGCGCAGGGTAAGCAATAGGGCCGCGACGGAGAGCCCGAAGATGAATCCGACCCACAGGCCAGCCGCCCCCCAGCCGAAAACGAAAGCACATAGATAACCCACAGGCAGATTGATTATAATATACGAGAAGAGTGCTATGTACATCACCGTCCGCACATCCTGCAATCCCCGCAGGATCCCTACCGAAATACACTGTACTCCGTCGGAGAACTGGAAAGCGGCGGCAAAAATCATCAGGCCGGAAGCAATTTCTATAACTTCGGGATCGTGTGTAAACAGCGCAGGAATACGGTATCGGAAAACGATGAAAAGAACTGCGGTAAAAGTATTCCAGGCCAGGGTTATATGATAAGATGCGTTTGCTGCCATTTTCATCCTTTTAAGGCTGCCGCGCCCCAGCTCGTGGCTAACCCTGATGGTGGTTGCCGCCCCTAAACCAACGACTACCATAAATGCAAAATTGGATACCGTGAGGGCTATCTGATTTGCCGCGATCTCATTCATTCCTATCCATCCCACCATCAAGGCAGTCAGGGCGAATGCAGAGCCTTCGAGGAACATCTGGGTTGCGATTGGGAATCCTATCCTTAGCAGATCCCTATTCCACCGCGATGCGAATACCTCTTTTTTGAAATATTTGAAGTACCGCCTAAGTGCCGGGTTCCAGTAGAAATAAGTACAGGCGAAAAACGGCATGCAGATACGGGAAATCAGGGTGGCGAGCCCGGCCCCGGAGGCCCCCATCGGCGCAAATCCCAGATTTCCGTAAATAAGAACCCAATTCAGAAAAATATTAATAATGTTGGCCGTGATAATAATTACCATATTGGCTACGGTATTGCCTACTCCTTCGAGAAACTGTTTGAATGAGGCGAACACCATAAACGGTACGATAGAAAGCGTTACATAACCGTAGTATGCCAGGGAATTGTCTACCACTTCCACAGGCTGTCCCATACGGTACATCAGGGGAACGATAGCCTGGGAGACGGCAAAAGCGATTATACCCGTTGTGGGATAGAGCACGAGAGAATTTTGGAAATATGCCGCGGCGTTACGATACCGGCCTTTGGAATATTGTTCCCCGACCAGGGGTGTGAGTCCCATGGTCAGCCCGTTGACCAATATGAAAACCAGAAAAAATACCGTGCTTCCGAATGCAACGCATGTCAGGGGCAGGGCCCCGAGGCGCCCCACCATTGCGTTATCGAGTATTTGTACGGTTACCTGCCCCACCTGTGACAATACAACGGGTATGGCAAGTGTCAGGTTCAGCCTGTAATGTTCTTTATATTTTTTAAACCACATCATATCCTACGACTCGATATTTCACAAAATGACTGCAAAATAGTTAATGCCAGGCGCAAATTATCCCGCAAATAAGAAGGCTGAACGGTACTCCGGCAGCCTTTGATTCGTTGGATCGTTTAGTGTCGGCTAAACTTCGAGGCAGTCACTGTCGGGGGTTTGAGTACGCAGGATACGGGCTGTCCGCCGCGTCTTCTGGATAAGGTATATGCCGCGGCAGGAGGAGTGTCGGGTGAAAGTTTCCTGGTCGTAACCGCGGATAGTCAGCAGCTCGAGGCCGGAATTCTGCACTACGCGGAATCCCTCTGCGCGAAGCCTATCGGAGAATCGTTCGAGCATCCGGCCCTCGTCCACACAGAGGCTCAGGTTCACGGCCGAGCTCTGTATCATATTCATCCGAATATGAAACTTGTGCATCAGGCCGAATATCCCGGGAAGTTTTTCCTCCAGTACGAAAGAAAAGTCGTGCGGGCGAACGGAAACAAGCACCTGCCGTTTTTTCAATATGAGTACCGGCACCGATACCCTCTCTGTGGTTTCGGCCGTTATAGCGCTTCCGCTGCCCGAAGGGTCTGCAAAAGGCTTCACATACAGCGGTATACGCTTATTTTGCAGCGGTTTGACGGTTTTTGGGTGGATGATCTGGGCGCCGCTGTAAGCCAGTTCGATTGCATCCAGATAGGTAAGTTCGGGGATAAGCCGCGTCCCGGTGAAGAATTTGGGGTCGGCATTCAGTATGCCGGCCACATCCTTCCAGATCGTAAGGCTGCCGGCGTCGAGTATATTTGCGGCCACGGCAGCCGAATAATCCGAACCTTCCCGTCCGAGGGTGGTCGTCTCCCCGTTGGCAGTGCCTCCTATAAATCCCTGGGATACGAATATTTTTCTTCCTGTCCCATCGCATTCCGCGACCGCCTTTTTAAGAAGGGGCGTAGATGCGGTGATGTCGATGTCCGCATCGCGGTGGCGGTCGTCGGTGATGAAAATTCTGCGGATATCGAGCCACCGCGGGTCGAGACCTTCCCGGGCGAGATATTCTGCAACGATGGTGGTCGAGATCAGTTCACCGAAGCTCACGATGCGGTCGTACCAATAGTCGTACTCGGCCTCTCGACCGTCGGCTGCCCCGACCAGCACACCGAGTTCATCGAAAAGGGCTTTGGCCGCCCGGGGTATACCCTCGTCGAAAAGGCCGCGGCATATATCGTAATGATAATCCACACAGCGGCCCAGCGCGGCCATAGCACCCGTCTTGTCGTGCGAAACGAATGCCGAGACGACCTCTTCGAGGGCATTGGTCGTTTTGCCCATCGCAGATACTACCACGAAGGTATCGTCCGTTGTGCCGGCAACGATAGTTTTCAGGTTGCGAACCCCCTCTGCCGAGCGCACGGAAGCCCCGCCGAATTTGTAGACCACCATAATATATTTATTCAAACATACCGGGCGGCAGTTTCCTGACGCCCGGCAGAGTGATTTTTGAACTTATCTGTTAGAACTTAACCTTACTGCCCGTATTCCAGAAAATAAACGAATAGATGTCCGCCGCCTCCTCGATCCTTTTCGAAGTGGGTTTGCCTGCCCCGTGGCCGGCATTTGTTTCGATGCGGATCAGGGTTGGATTGTCGCAGTCCTGTGCCGCCTGCAGTGCCGCGGCGAACTTGAATGAGTGTGCCGGAACCACCCGGTCGTCATGGTCGCCGGTGGTTATAAACGTTGCCGGATAGCAGACACCTTCGCGGATATTATGAAGCGGAGAGTATTTGTAGATATAGTCGAACTGCTCTGCATCGTCCGCACTTCCGTACTCGACAGCCCATCCCCAGCCGATGGTAAAGCGGTGGTAGCGGAGCATATCCAGAACACCGACCTGCGGTACAGCCACGGCAAATAGCTCCGGCCGCTGGGTCATACAGGCGCCCACCAGAAGGCCTCCGTTCGAACCGCCCGAGATGGCGAGTTTTTCCGGCGAAGTATATTTATTCTCTATAAGGTACTCCGCCGCGGAGATAAAGTCGTCGAATACGTTTTGTTTGTTTTCGAGCATTCCGGCCCGGTGCCATCTCTCGCCATATTCACCGCCTCCGCGCAGGTTTACCATCACGTAAATGCCCCCCTGTTCGAGAAACATCATAACCGTCGGACTGAACGAGGGTGTCATGCTTATATTGAATCCGCCGTAGCCGTAAAGGTGGAGCGGGTTTTCCCCGTCCTTTTTCATATCCTTGCGGTGGACTATGAACATGGGCACTTTCTCCCCGTCCTTGCTCGTGAAAAATGCCTGCTCGGTGGTGAACTTGTCGATGTCGAAATTCACCTGCGGCTTCTTCAATAATGTAGAAGTGCCTTCCGCAAGGTCGTAAGTATAGATCGTCGAAGGCGAAGTGAACGAGGTGACGGCATAATAGGTTTCGGTGGCTTCTTCCTTGCCGTAAAATCCACCGGCGGAACCTATACCCGGAAGCTCCACTTTCCGCACGAGACTGCCCTGCAGGTCGTACTGGTAGATCGAACTAACCGCATTTTCGAGGTAGGAAGCGAAGAGATAGCCGCCGACGTCGCTCACTCCCACCAGCGTATTGTCCGTTTCGGCGATAAGAGTTTTAGCAGAGCTGCGTCCCTCTTTCAGGTTTATGGAAATAACCTTATAATTCGGGGCGTCTTCGTTGGTGTATATATATGCGATGTCGTCTTTACAGTAAACCAGGCCATAGTCGTTCTCGAACCCCGGCAAAAGCACCTTGAAAGGAGCGTTGCGGGCGGCCGTTTCACGGTAGAGGATTTCCGAGCCGTGTGTCCCCTCGGAAGCCGAAATAAATATATATTTGCCGTCCTCGCTCTCCCCTCCGTGGAAATAACGCAGGGGATAACGCGAATCCATATATATTAGTTGGTCGCTGGCCTGGTCGTCGCCCAGGCGATGATAGTACACCTTCTGGTATTCGTTCTTGCCCGATAGTGCCGTCCCCTGGGCAGGCTGGTCATAGCGGCTGTAGTAGAAACCTTTGGAATCGGCAGCCCAGTTGGCGCCCGAGAATTTCACCCATTCTATACGGTCTGCGAGAGGCTCGAGAGTTTCGGTGTCCATTACCTTGATCTCCACCCAGTCCGAGCCGGCCGTGGAGACCGAGTATGCCATATATTTTCCGTCTTCCGAAAACCTTGTCGAACCGAGGGCCACGGTGCCGTCCGCAGAGAATTTATTTGGATCGAGAAAAACCTCGGCATCTTCCCCTGCGGCGGTGCTGGATCGGTACACCACGCTTTGATCCTGCAGCCCGTCGTTATAGGAGAAGTAATACCACTGTCCGTGTTTTGACGGCAGCCCCTCCTTCGGGTAGTCCATAAGCCGTGTGATGCGCTCCTTTACCTTTTCGCGGTAGGGTATCCGGGAAAGGTAGTCGAAGGTAACTTCGTTCTGGGCCTTGACCCAGGCGGCAGTCTCCTCGGAATTGTCGTCCTCGAGCCAGCGGTACGGGTCGGCGACCACGGTGCCGTGGTAATCGTCCCGCACGTCGTCCATCCGCGTTTCGGTGTAGGGCATAGTCGTTATTTTCATGTTCATTCTATTGCAGCCGGTTGTCTGCAAGGTTATTGCCGCGAGTATCACGGCAAAGGTCGTTTTAATGTAAAAGCTGAATTTCATAAGCAGGCGCCATTATCTTTTCGTCCATACAATCTGTGGGTGCACAAAAATATAAACAAATTCCGGATTAGAGGTTAAAAATGGGGTGAAACATTACTTTCACCCCTCTCAACTATTTTATAAATTTGTACCGTTAAAAAAAACGCTATGGAATATACCCATTTGAAATCACGGATAGAAAATATATGGGACGACCGCGAACTTCTTAAAAAAGATGAATCGAAAGATGTCGTCCGCGAGGTTATCGACCATCTGGACAAAGGACGCCTTCGCACCGCAGAACCCCACGGGGATGGCTGGCAGGTGAACGAATGGGTGAAAAAGGCGGTACTGCTCTATTTCCCCATACAGCAGATGAAAACCATGCACGCCGGGCCGCTGGAGTTTTACGACAAGATGGAACTCAAAAAGGATTATCAAAAGTTAGGAGTGAGGGTTGTCCCCCACGGAGTCGCCCGTTACGGGGCATATATCTCCCCGGGGGTGGTGATGATGCCCTCGTATGTCAATATCGGCGCCTATGTGGACGAAGGGACGATGGTAGACACATGGGCGACGGTGGGCTCCTGCGCCCAGGTCGGTAGAAACGTCCATTTGAGCGGAGGGGTAGGGCTCGGAGGAGTACTGGAGCCAATACAGACCGCTCCGGTAATCGTGGAAGACAACTGCTTCCTCGGTTCGAGGTCTATCGTGGTCGAGGGCGCCCGGATATGTAAGGAGGCGGTTCTCGGTGCGAATGTGGTAATTACAGGATCGACAAAAATAATCGATGTTTCGGGCCCTGAGCCCGTCGAATACAAGGGACTCGTGCCGCCGCGCTGTGTGGTTATACCCGGGACCTATCCGAAAAAATTCCCGGCTGGGGAATACGGCGTGCCCTGTGCGCTTATTATCGGGCGCCGTAAGGAGTCTACCGACACCAAAACCTCTCTTAACGAGGCTCTGAGGGATTTCAACGTTCCGGTATAGTTAGTTATGACGGCCTTCCGAATTCACCGTTTCGAAGAACTCCTCTCAACCAACGACGATGCTTCGGAGGGAAAATATAGCCACGGGGACGTTATCGTTTGCAGGAGCCAGAGGCGCGGACGCGGGCAGCGCGGTAACGGCTGGCACGCCACACCGGGCGAAAACCTTACTTTCAGTATGGTGTTGGAGCCCCGGTTCCTTCCTGCACCGGAGCAGTTCCTGCTCTCTATGGCCGTTTCCCTCGCCGCGGTCGACACCCTTTCGGGATACGGCATCCAGAGCCTGATTAAATGGCCCAACGATATTTATGTCGGAGACCGGAAGATCGCCGGCATCCTTATCGAGAACGACATTTGCGGCAGCACCCTGTCGCGCAGTGTCGCTGGTGTAGGGCTCAATGTAAACGAAACGGATTTCCCGGCGGCGCTGCCCAATCCCGTTTCGATGGCCGGAATCTCGGGAAGAAAATTCGATACAGGAGAGGTACTGGCTCTCTTTCTCGACCAATTCGACGCCCGTTACCGCCTGATGGAAGAGGGGTCTTCGGAGATTATCCTGCAGGATTATGGCTCCCTTATTTACCGGAAAGGGATAAAGGCACCCTTCCGACTCCCTTCCGGGGAGCGGTTCGAGGGCACTGTGGCAGAAGTGAAGCCCGGCGGGGCGCTCGTGGTGGAATCCGACAGGGGCAGGGAAGAGTTCCTTTTTAAAGAAGTGGAGTTCATCGTCTGAATCTCCGGCCGATCCTGGTTCCGAAGGGTGCTAATATTTTCCCTTCCACCATTTTTCCATCCTTTCGGATATCGATTTTTCCTGCGGATTTTCACCCGGCCGGTAAAATTTCGTACCCTCCAGCCCCTCGGGAAAAAATTCCTGCTCGGTAAAGTTGCCTTCATAGCCGTGGGCATATTTATATCCCTTGTGGTAATCCAGTTCCTTCATGAGTTTTGTAGGGGCGTTTCTAATATGCAGCGGAACGGGTCGGTTATTGGTATCTTTGCGTACCATAGCCAGCGCCGCGTCGATGGCCATGTAGGCGGAATTGCTCTTGGGGCTGGTGGCAAGGTAGATCGTGGCTTCCGCCAGAGGAATTCGCCCCTCGGGCATCCCGATCTTATGCACCGTATCGAAGCAGGCATTTGCAAGGAGCATAGCGTTGGGATTGGCCAGCCCTATATCTTCAGCCGCAAGGATTACCAGCCTGCGGGCAATGAATTTCGGGTCTTCGCCCCCTTCGAGCATGCGGGCCAGGTAATAGAGCGCCGCATTGGGGTCGCTCCCCCTAACGCTCTTTATAAAGGCCGAGATCACGTCGTAGTGCATCTCGCCGTTTTTGTCATATAGGGCGATATTCTGCTGAAGGCTCTCGGTCACGGTGGCGTCGTCGATCGTGAATTTACCATCGAAAGCCCCCGCCATTATGTCGAGTATGTTGAGCAGTTTGCGGGCGTCGCCGCCCGAGAAGCGGAACAGGGCATTGGTCTGGCTCACCTTTATTTTCCTGCTCTTTAATTCCGTATCGCCCTTTAGGGCCCGTTCGAGAAGAATCCCCAACTCCTTTTCGTCCATCGCCTTGAGCACATAGACCTGGCATCGGGAAAGCAGCGGGGAGATAACTTCGAAGGAGGGGTTTTCGGTGGTAGCACCTATTAGTGTGATTATCCCCTGTTCCACGGCTCCGAGGAGGGAATCCTGCTGCGACTTGTTGAAGCGGTGGATCTCGTCTATGAAGAGGAAAGGCGGGGCAGTGTTGAAAAACCTCTGCTTTTTAGCCCTGTCTATCACCTCTCGTACATCCTTCACTCCGGAACTTATGGCCGAGAGGGTATAAAAGGGCCTGTCGAGGGTGTTGGCGATGATGCTTGCCAGGGTGGTCTTTCCGACCCCCGGAGGGCCCCATAGTATGAACGATGGGACATTGCCCGACTCGATGAAGCGGCGGAAGACCCCCTCTTTACCCACCAGGTGTCCCTGCCCGATATACTCGTCGAGCGTTCGGGGGCGGAGCCTTTCGGCAAGTGGTATATGGCTTGTCTGCATTGTCATTATTACGGATGTAAAGTTAAGAAATTAGGTTGCAAAAAAAGGAATCCCCCGCCGTACATTCAGCGGGGGATGAGGTAAAATATGGTCTGAAAACTTAGCAGCTCTTTTTGAGCATCGGCACCTGCCTTACCACTTCGATCCGCTGGCCGCGGCTCTCCACCCTGATGGTGTCTCCGGGCTGGAGCCTTCCGCCAACGATAAGCTGTGCGATGGGTTCCTCCACCCGGTCGAGGATGGTACGCTTGAGAGACCGTACCCCGTACCTCGGCTCGTAGCCCAGCTGGGCGAGGGTTTTGCGCGCCTTCGGGGTCACGTTGAGGTTGTAACCCATGGCGTGTGCCCTTTCGGTGAGGCCGGCCAGCTCGAGGCCCACGATCTTCTGGATGTCTTCGCTCGAGAGCGTATTGAATATCACGATGTCGTCTATACGGTTGATAAACTCCGGTGCGAAGGTGCGCTCCAGTGCGCCGCGGTACTGGGTCTCCTTGCCGAGTATCTCGGTACGCTCTTTCACGGGGGTCTTGTAGCCGACCGCTTTGGGTTTATTGGCCACCGCACGGGAACCTACGTTAGAAGTCATGATGATTACCGTATTGCGGAAATCCACCTTGCGCCCCAGGCCGTCGGTAAGCTGCCCCTCGTCGAATATCTGGAGCATTATGTTGAACACATCGGGGTGCGCCTTTTCGATCTCGTCGAACAGGATTACCGCGTAGGGCTGCCTGCGCACAGCTTCGGTGAGTTGTCCTCCTTCGTTGTAGCCTACGTATCCCGGAGGCGAGCCGATCATACGGCTCACGTTGTGCTTCTCGGAATATTCGCTCATGTCTACCCGGATCAGCGAGTCGGGTTTGTCGAACATCCATTTGGAGAGTTCCTTCGCCAGGTGTGTCTTCCCCACACCCGTAGGTCCTACGAACATAAATACCCCGATGGGTTTGTTGGGATCCTTGAGTCCGGTGCGGCTTCGCTGGATCGACCGGGTGACCTTGCCCACCGCCGAATCCTGTCCGATGACCTTCGAGCGCAGGTGCTCCTCCATGCGGTGGAGCCTCTTCTTCTCTCCCTGCGAAACCTTCTCCACCGGGATGCCCGTCATCGAGGTTATAACCTCTTCTATGTGGCTCTCTTCTATGGTAACGGGGTGAAGGCTCAGCCCGCGTTGCCACTCGCTGCGGCACTCGTGGATCTTTTCGCGGAGGGTCATCGCCCTCAGTTTATCGGCCGAAGACTCCCTGCCGCTCTGCACCATGCGGGCTTCGAGCTCCCAGAGCGCTTTTTCGAGCTCCTTTACGGCAGCCGGTTCCCCGGAGGCGAATATTCTCGCTTTTGAACCCGCTTCGTCGAGCACGTCGATGGCCTTGTCTGGGAACTGCCGGTCGGTAATGTAGCGCTCGGTAAGTGTTACGCATGCCTTGAGCGCCTCGTCGGAGAACCTCACGCAGTGGTGTTTTTCATATTGTCCCTTGATATTTTCCAATATCTCCAGGGTCTGTTCGGGTGTGGTGGGCTCCACGATTATCTTCTGGAAACGGCGCTCAAGGGCGCTGTCGCTCTCTATGTGTTCGCGGTATTCGTCCAGGGTGGTGGCCCCGATGCACTGCAGTTCGCCGCGGGCGAGAGACGGCTTGAGTATGTTGGCCGTGTCGAGGCTGCCCTGAGTGCTCCCCGCACCGGCGATTGTGTGTATCTCGTCTATAAAGAGGATAATGTCCTTGTTCTTCTGGAGCTCGGCTATAAGGGCTTTGATCCTCTGCTCGAACTCTCCGCGGTACTTCGTCCCCGCTACCAGCGAGGCAATGTCGAGCGAGAATATCTCCTTGCCGCGGAGCGACTGGGGAACGTCTCCCGAGGCGAGCCGAAGGGCCAGCCCTTCCACTATGGCGCTTTTCCCCACGCCCGCTTCGCCCACCAGGATGGGATTGTTCTTTTTGCGCCGGCCCAATATCTGGATCAGCCTTTCGATCTCTTTACGGCGTCCGACCACGGGGTCTATTTCGCCCCTTGCCGCCGCGATGGAAAGGTTGGTTCCGAACTGGTCGAGCATAGTCTTGGCCCGCCCCTTGGAAGTGCGCCCGCCCGTGCCTTTGGTCTGGCGGATGGGAACGTCCGGCTCTTCGTCCGGGTTTTCGCGGAGGTTCTCCAGCTGTATTTTCAACACCTGGGGCCGGTCCAGTTGTTCGAGTATCTTCATGTCGAGGTAATAGTCCTCGTCCTTTGGCATATTCGTAAGGTACTCCGCTACGCTGTCCGGGGTAACGCCCACCGCCGTGAGTTCCTGTGAGGATATAAGGTCTGGATTGTCCAGTATCCATTGTAAGAAGTGGCCGCTGTTGGCGATGGCCGTCTCGGCGGCCGGCCTGGTGGGTGCCGGAAGCATACTGCCTGCAAGGCAGTAGCCGGATATACCCGCCACAGCGTCAGCCATTTGCTCCTGAGCAAAGGGCTGCAGTGCTCCCCCCGGAGGGGGAATCCCCTGGGCCGATACCCCTGCCGCCTGTGCGCATCTTTTCTCGATGCGAGTGGTCAGCTGGTATATTTCCCAGTCTTTCAACAGCTTGCGGAGAATGTGTCCTGCGTGCGACATTCCCTCCTTAACGAGGGAGAGGAATGCCATATCGAGCATTATAGATACATTTCCATTTCGCTGAGCTTCGTAGAGTCCCGCATCGAGATGCCTGCGAAGCGTCTTCGACAATTTTACCTGCATATTTTTCCGTGATTTTTATTCGATTGAAGTCGAAATAATAACGGGAAAAGACGCCATGATATTACATAAAGTGATATTTAGTTTCCACAATCCGGCCAAATCAACCTCTCGGCCATTCACCTACTTCGAGATTTCTCAGATCCTTGCCGTCGACTTCGAGACGAACGGCCGTGCGGACTTTGTGAAAACCGTAGATTCCCGCCGCTCCGGGATTTATAAAGAGAAAATTATTGCGCTTATCGAACATCACCTTTAATATATGTGAGTGGCCGTCAATAAACATGTCAGGATGTTCGGGGAGGATCGAGGTGAATACCTCCCGGTCGTACCTGCCGGGATAACCGCCTATGTGGGTCATTGCCACTTTTATCTGTTCGGTCGTCCACATATCGCTCTTCGGATATATCCTGCGAAGAGGCGCACCGTCTATATTGCCGTAAACCGCCCGAAGTGGTTTGAAGGCGGCGATCTTGTCCGCGGTCTCGACATTTCCGATATCTCCCGCGTGCCAGAGCTCGTCGACCCCGTCGAAAAAACGGCGGAGCAGGTCGTCGAAATACCCGTGGGTGTCCGACAGTATGCCTATCTTTTTCATTCGCTGCGGTTTAAGACCCGGATTCCTCTTTTCGAGCCCTGCACCAGGCCTCCACCGGGATTTTTTCGATCCGACGCCGGTGCCGTCCGCCTTCGAACTCGCCCGCCAGGAAGGCGTCTACGATCTCTACCGCCTTATTGTTGTCGATAAAGCGCGCGGGAAGGGCGCAGATATTTGCATCGTTGTGGCGACGGGAAAGGTCTGCGATTTCAGGTTCCCAACAAAGTGCCGCACGGATGCCCCGGTGCTTGTTAAGAGTTATCGAGACTCCCTCTCCGCTTCCGCACAGTGCTATTCCCCGGGGTAGTTCTCCGCTTTCCACGGCGAAGCCCAGCGGGTGTGCCGTATCGGGATAATCCATGCTTTCGGGGGAGTGGGTACCGTAATCGTGTACGTCGTACCCGAGTCCGTCGAGGTACCCTACCAGAAATTCCTTCATTTCATATCCGGCATGGTCGGAGGCGATGCCTATCTTTTTTTCATCCATAGAATCGATCGCTTTGCAGTATATAAATAGTATAAAGATAGTGAAAGTCGAGTACTATATTATAGGATTATATCCCGGAATAATGTGTTTGGACAAATTAAAAGTTATATTTATGATCGAAAATCCGTTATTTCGCGGGAAAGCTCCGGCAACTGTGCCGCCGCCGGGGTTTTTATATATATTTTGACGGGGTTGTGCAACGCGGCGGTATTATTTTGTATCTATCCAGTAGAGAACGTGACAGAGAGACAAATCATAGAAGGATGCTGTAGGGGCGATGCCGTATCACAGCGGGAGCTGTATGAGCGTTTCTCTGGATCGATGTACGGAATATGCCTGAGGTATGTCAGGGATAAGGCATTGGCGGAAGATATACTTCACGACGGGTTCATAACGGTTTTTACCAAGATCGGCGAATTTCGCGGGGAGGGTTCTTTCGAAGGGTGGTGCCGAAGGATCTTCGTAAATACCGCCCTGGGCCACCTCCGTAAAAAGAGTGCGCTCACGGAATCGGAGAGTATCGACCAGGTGAGATGGCTGGAAGTGGACGATGCCGATGCGGTGGAGAAGATGTCCGGCGAGGAGGTTTTGGAGCTAATAGACCACCTTCCGCAGGGCTACCGAACTATACTGAATCTCTATGCGGTGGAGGGCTATTCCCATAAGGAGATAGGGGAGATGTTGGGAATAAGTGAGAACACCTCCCGTTCGCAGTATTTTAGGGCGCGCGGGAAACTTATAGAAGCCATAGGGCAGTCGCGGTGAAACAGGGGCCGCGCCTGTCTCCCTTAGGAAAAGAAAATGTGACGGGCAGCGGATCCGGAACGATATGAAATGAAAAAAGACAATTTAAAAGAGTTGCTGTATGAAAAGCTGGCTCGCACGGAGGTTAAGCCGCCTTCGGACGTGTGGGCGAGGCTGGAGCGGCAGCTTCCGGAAATAAGGCGCGAACTGGCGTTCGGCGGCGGGGAGGGAGCTCCCGGCTCGCCGGATGCACTGCGTGCTCCCCGGATCAGGCGTCCGCTGCGCCAAAAGATGAGATGGGCCTACGTTGCCGCATCCGTGGCGGCCGTGGGGGTGATGATCTTTACCGCCCGCAACCTCGGGGAGCTGGAGACTACGGTAGCCGAGGTTGAAAATAGGGCTGCGGTTATCGAAAAATCAGCCACGACGGAGAACACCGACCCTGGGACTGTTACCGATCCCGTAATTGAAATCCTACGGCCGATCTCCGGGAGGGCCAATAGCATCGCCACCGCAGGGCAGACTCAAGCCGAACCCGTAGTCGACGAGCGGGTTCCCGCCGATCCCTCCGCTGAACCGTCAGTCGACGAAAGTGGCGGAGCGGGGAATACCGACGCACAGCCAGAAAGCAATACCCGGAAAGCACAAGACAGGGCCGAAGATCATTCGCAACCGAAGAACCGGGACGACCTTCGCCCCCGGGATTTCATGGACGATTACACGGACCTTTATCCCCGGCGCTCCCGCCGCAATACCACCATCTCGGCATCCCTGTACGCCTCAAACTCCACGAGTATTTCGGGAAGTAACACCATCACCGGCCGCACCAAGCTGATGCAGTCCTCGCTGATCGTAACAGAAAAGACGGAATACCCCGGTGAAGAGGCAGGTACCAACATAATGTCCTCTTTCAGCGGCAAATTAAAGCACGACCTTCCCCTCGGGTTCGGTGCAAGCGTCAATATAGGTCTTTTCGACAGGCTTTCTCTCGAAACGGGCCTTACCTACACCTTTATGAAATCAAAAGGGGAGTCGAGCACAAACAACAGCCGTTATGTAATCGACCAGAAGCTCCATTACCTGGGTATTCCGGTCAAGGTCAAATACGATTTTGTCCGTACCCGCTTCGTGGATGTGTATGCCGCCGGTGGTTTCTCCATCGAAAAACTTGTATACGGAAAACAGACGGCATCCGACTACTACGATAATGTAAAGCAAACCACCCTGAGCGAAAAGGTCAAGGTGGGCAGCCTGCAGACCTCCGTCGGTGCAAATATAGGTCTCGAGTTCAATATCGACAAGAGACTGGGCCTTTATGCCGAGCCGGGTGTAGGTTACTTTTTCAAGAACGGCAACCAGCCCGAAAGCTACCGGACGGAGAATCCGTTTAATTTTACCATAAAAGCGGGATTTCGGATAAAATTATAGCAATCCTCTGGGATTCAGTTTTTTACCGTTCTTTGAGAATACCAGTAAACTCCCGGTATCACAAAAAGATACGATTTGGGCCAAAAAAATGTATCTTTGATGCAACGTTTCCCGTTATTACTACATCTATCACAGTGAAGGCAATAATGAGAGAAGTAATATGGGAAAGATTTTTAGGAATTGTGTGCTGGTGGGAATATTATCGCTCATAATGGGTGCCTGCAGCACGGACAGTGAATTCAGCCTCGATACGAGGTATTTGAACTTCGGAAGGGTAGAAGCCGTAGACGGAGATATATCGAGAGGATTTCAGGTACGGCTGGACGACGGAACATGGCTGATCGTAAATAACAGCCAAAGCTACCGGGGAGTAGACGACGGAGACAGAATACAGTTGATCTATACGCTGCTCGGAGATGCGGGCGAATCGGAAGGTTACAAAAGGTTCTTTGCACTGCTGAACTACGGACAGAAACTGCTCAGTAAAGAGCCCGTTCTGCAGAGTTATATCGATTACGACTACGAGCACAGGCAGGACAGCATCGGGAACGATCCCATACGGGTAAACGAAGCCTGGTTCGGCGGACGGTATCTGAACATCGAATTTTCGGTGCCGCGGAAATCGAACACCAACCGGGTTCACTTTATCAACCTTGTGGCCGACGACGTGAATTCGGACAATGTTTTAAACGTCTATCTTCGTCATAACGGCTATGAAGATGTGCCCGAGCCGGGAGATACCAATTTCAGATACTCTCCTTCGTTCGTCTCTTTCGACCTTATGGGTTTATTGAAAGAGGGGCAGGGCTCACTCAGCATAAAACTCCACTGGACCGACTTTGCAGGTAACGGATGGGAAGAGACGGTGGAATATACGGATTCGGGAGATTTTGTTCCGTACGGCAAAAGTTCGTCGACCAGCGACATGAAATATACGGCCGACGATATAATATAGAAATAACGGCGTTTTACTTGCCGGACGATATACCGGTTTTTGCATTGATAACTTGGTATTTAATTGATTAAGGTGGTTGGAAAG
>JAJBVJ010000281.1 GCA_020859875.1 Rikenellaceae bacterium | reverse complement strand
ACACCGGGGTGTGGGCGAAAAAGGCCCTGAAAGAGGCCAAACTGTTCGGCGACGTTGTCACGGTGGCTTCGTCGGAAGACAAGAATTTCTCGTACATTCCCAAGGGGTATACTATCCCGACGGACTTGGATTACCTCCATCTCACGACCAACAACACCATTTTCGGTACCGAATACAAGACCGACATCGACTCGCCGGTGACGCTGGTGGCCGATATGTCGTCCGACATCATGTCGCGGCCGGTAGACGTATCGAAATACGGCCTGATCTACGGTGGAGCGCAAAAGAACCTGGGGCCTGCAGGGGTTACGTTCGTCATTGTGCGCAACGATATTCTCGGTAAAGTGTCGCGGGCCATTCCGAGCATGCTTTAATACCGCACGCATGTGGACGGCGGCTCGATGTTCAACACGCCGCCGGTGTTCCCGATCTATGTGGTGCGCGAAACGCTGAAATGGCTCAAGTCGATCGGCGGCGTGCCTGCGGTGCAGAAACTGAACGAGGAAAAGGCGGCGCTTCTTTACAACGAAATCGACCGCAACCCGATGTTCCAAGGGACGGCGGCTGTGGAGGATCGTTCGCTGATGAACGTCTGCTTCGTGTACAGCGAACAGTATAAGGAGATGGACATCGCCGAATTCGTGAACTTCGCCAAGGAGCGCGGCATGGTCGGCATCAAGGGGCACCGGCTGGTGGGCGGTTTCCGCGCATCGATCTACAATGCGATGCCGAAGGAGAGCGTTCAGGCCTTGGTGGACTGCATGCAGGAATTCGAAAAGAAGTACGCTAAATAACAGCGCCACTGGGCGATACTGTGTATCGCCCGCTCCACCGCGAACACACGGGACCCGCCCGATGAGGGCAGTTCCGTCAAACTGCAACTTGCGCGCCCGCGAAAGAGGGAAAGACGACTTTTTGAACGGTCGCGTTCAAAAGGGCAGATTTCCCCGACGCGCAACACAAAACAAAACGAGAACAAAGACTATGAAAATACTGGTAGCGACCGAAAAACCTTTCTCGAAGCAGGCTACGGACGGCATCGCGGCGATTGCCAAGGAGGCCGGATATGAATGCGCTTTGCTGGAAAAATACACCTCCGTCGATGAATTCAAAGCCGCTGTGGCGGATGCCGATGCCTTGATCGTGCGTTCGGACAAGGTGACGGCCGATATTATCGCCGCGGCGCCGAAACTGAAAATCGTAGTGCGGGCCGGGGCGGGATATGACAACCTCGACCTGGCGGCTTGCTCGGCACGGGGGATCGTGGCGATGAACACGCCGGGACAGAACTCCAATGCGGTGGCCGAACTGGCCATTGCGATGATGATCTTCATGGCCCGCAACCAGTTCACGCCGGGCACCGGAACCGAGATCAGCGGCAAACGGCTGGGGATTCATGCGTATGGGAACGTGGGGCGGATCGTGGCGCGGTACGGTAAGGCGTTCGGGATGGAAGTCACCGCTTACGATCCGTTCATCACGGATGCCGCCGTTTTTGAAAAAGACGGGGTGAAGATGGCTTCGTCGGTGGCGGAACTGTACAAAAACAGCGATTACCTGTCGCTCCATATCCCGGCTACTCCGGAGACCATCAATTCGATCGGTTACGACCTGCTGATGTCGATGCCCAAGGGGGCGACGCTGGTGAACACGGCGCGCAAAGAGGTGATCGACGAAGCGGGTTTGGCCAAGGCTCTTGAGGAACGGACTGATTTGAAGTACATTACTGATATTATCCCGGCCACGGCGTCCGAACTGGCCGAAAAATTCGGCAAGCGGTTCTTCACCACGCCGAAAAAGATGGGGGCGGAAACGGCGGAGGCCAATGTGAACGCCGGTTTGGCGGCGGCGCGGCAGATCGTGTCGTACCTCAAGGACGGGGTGACTAAATTTCAGGTGAACAAGTAAACTATGGTACAGATAAAACCCTTCAAAGGCATACGGCCGCCGGCACAGTTGGCGAAGGAGGTGGCTTCACGTCCGTACGACGTGCTGAACTCGAAAGAGGCGAAAGCCGAAGCGGGGGAGAAGTCGCTATTGCATATTATCAAACCTGAGATCGACTTCGACCCGATCATCGACGAGCATTCCGATGCTGCGTATCGGCAGGCTGTGGAAAATTTTAAGAAGTGGAAGGCTAACGGCTGGCTCGTGCGGGACGACAAAGAGCATTACTATGTCTATGCCCAGACGATGGACGGTCGGACGCAGTACGGCTTGGTGGCGGCCTGCCATTTCCAGGATTACGTGGAGGACAGGATCAAGAAGCACGAGCTGACCCGGCCTGACAAGGAGGAAGACCGCATGATCCATGTGCGGAACCAAAATGCCAATATCGAACCGGTCTTTTTCGCTTATCCGGCGAATAATGAGGTGGATACCATTATCAAGCAGATTGTTACGGCGAAGGCTCCGGAGTATGATTTTGTGGCTGACGGGGACGGATTCGGACATCAGTTTTGGGTGATCGACGATGCGGATACTATTGCGAGGATTACCAATATTTTTGCCAAGATTCCGGCTTTGTATGTTTCTGACGGACACCACAGCACCGC
>JAJBVJ010000028.1 GCA_020859875.1 Rikenellaceae bacterium | reverse complement strand
GTTCATATAATATTGGTTATAAATTAAATTATAAAAGAGAAACACATTATAAGCGCCACAACGGCATAGTTTCTTCTCTGCATTTTCTTGGGTTTAATCGGGTCGATAAGGTTCTTTCGTGGAAGACAAAAAGAGCATCGAATCGGGAATCGGCCCCGGTGCTCTTTCGCGCGATGCTATTCCCACCTCGAGGACCTTCCCCATATAATCCTGGAAATATTTGAGTTCGATGCGGTGCAGTCCGGCATCGAGACCCACGGTGCCCTCCCTTCGCCGCCGGTCGTGCGAGCCGTCGTTATCGACCACCGGGTGGTGGTCGATCGACAGCACCGAACCGTCGTCCGAAACGGTATGGAACCTGTAAAGTCCCTTTTCGGGAATATCTATAAGGCCCTCGAAGACAAGGGCGAGAGAGTCCTCCCTTAGGATGGGGTCGAGCGAAAAGTTTGCCGCCGTTCCTTCGCCGATGAGCCTCGCTCCCGCAATGTCGTCGGTGTGTTTGAAACGGGAGCCCTCGTAATACCGATAGCGGAGGCCGTTGCCGTTGGCCGCGGTATCGAGCCCGGGCAGGTATTCGCCGTACTTTTCATCGTAGGATGTGAAGCCTATGGGATAATACCACACCGGCTCCATAACCCCGGGTGTGGTCAGCCAGGTATCGAAGCGTCGGCGGCCTTCGTAGAGTTTTATCGCCCTTGCGCCGCGCGGCAAAAAGCCATACGCATCCCCGCCGGTGACCCGGCCGAATGCCAGGGCGACCCCGTGCAGTATTCCTATATAGTCGTTGTTATGGTCGTGCCCACAGAATATCCCCATCACATCCCCGCATTCGACCATCCTGGAAAAGAGCCCCGAGTTGATCTCGGCAGAGGATACTCCCTCGTGCATATTACCGAAGGTGGTGCAGTTTTCCGCCATCGTACGGTATTCCGGAAGGGGTATATGCATGAAGGCCAACGACGGAAGAGGGCCGCCGGCTTCGGCGGTATGACCACGCGAGAGCGAGGCATACCAATCGATCTGGTCGGAGTGTATCCAGTCGTATTTGCCCGGGGCCGTATCCGGGGTGTATTCGTTGGAATCGAAACAGTAGATTACGGCAGCAGTCCGATCTCCCGCGCATGAGAGAACCTGAAGGTCGAAATTGCCCGACCCGGTGATATATCGGGGCCCGATTGTGCCGATATATGCAGGACTCTTTTCGAGCCAGCCGAAAATATCCTCTTTGGAGATACCCTCCCCGGTCTCGGTGTCGTGGTTGCCCATCGTAACTGCCCAGGGAACCCCCGTCGCCGCCAGCATCTCTATTATGCTCTGCCAGCCCTCGCGTGCGGGCGGATCGACCACGATGTCCCCGGTAAGTATGATCAGGTCGGGTTGTTCACAGATGACCACTTCCCGCACTACGGTGCGGGTGTGGTAACACCCCGCACCGGAATTTTCACTCCAGTGAAGGTCGGTGAAGTGCAGTACCGTGAATGTGCCGTCGTCCCGGAACCGCAGTGGCTCCCGCTGCGGTTTCTCGGAACAACCGCATACACACAGTAATAATAAAGCGATAAATGGAAGTTTCCTCATTATCGGAGATATTAACCGGTATTGTCGTAACAGCCAGCAAGTAGCCGGTCGGATAACCGGCTTCGTTTCCGGCAGTGATCTACCAAAAGAGCGGTAACTTACCGGGAAGGGATAACCTTCCCGGTAAGTAATTTTGCCGCATCGCCCACTCTACCACATCATCTCTATCTCGTAGGCGGTGATCCCGCTCCCGAGCGATACCGTATCGTACGATTTGAGCTTCCAGAACCGGGTTTCGTAGAGCACGAAGATCGAATAGTCGGTGCCCCCGGCGACGATCTCGCTTACGAAGCTGTCGTCGGTTTCGGCCAGGACGCTTGCCAGGGACGATTCGAGACCATTCTTAACGGTTCCGACCACCAGAAAGTTGCGGGCCTGGTTTTTCAGGGTATTCAGCGCACCGTTGTCTCCGCCCAGGGCCGCCACGTGTGAGGCGTCGCTCATACGAACATAGCGGTATTCGATGGGAAGGGAGACCTCGTTGACGCTTCCGTCGTCGTCGGTGCGGGTTCCGTCCATAGTTGGGGCGAACCCGTAGATCCGGCTGCCCGACCCCAGCTCTATCGAGCCAATCGAGGTGGTATAGTCGTTGAACAGTATGGTGGCGCCCTCCCAAACGGTCTTATTGCTTATATTCTGCAGAGCGAAAAACGACCACCTGTCCGCATCGTATGCAATGCCGACACCCGGGTTGAACATAGTACCCGCGCTGTAAGTCACGTCCGTCCGTTCGACGATTCCCAGCCACGAGCCGGCCTTCTTGTTAAGGGTCGTGGTAAAGTATGAGTCCACGGCAGTGTAGTCCGAGGCGGTGGAACCCATCGCGCCGTCGTCGAGTTTGGAAACGAAATGGATGGTAGAGCTGAATTTTTCCTCGGGCGAAATTTCCAGGTCGTCCAGGTTTATCCCGCCGACGGTGGCACACGAGGCGAGCATCCAGGCGGCTGCAAATGCCGGTGTTATTATTTTTGAAATCCTTTTCATGGTCGGTGTCT
>JAJBVJ010000235.1 GCA_020859875.1 Rikenellaceae bacterium | reverse complement strand
CCGGAAAAATCGTACCCCTTCGAAGTCTTCGAAACCCGGACATTTTCGATTACCGTTTCCGCCTCACCGGGGAAAACCGCAAAGAACTTGATTTTTGCGGTTTCTTTGGTCATGAGGTTGAAATATATCTCCCTGCCGAGAAACTCGTATCCGTTATAGGTAAGGTTAAGGTCGGCCGTTACGTGGTCTTTACTTGTCTTATTGGAGTAGAGTTTATTGAACTCCGAGTCGATACCCTCACCGTAGTAGGGTGCATCTTCGCACGCGAAAAAAAGAGGTATGGCTGCAAAGAGCCATAACAACCTGCTGAGTTTAGTTCTTTTCATCTATTATTTCTCGTTTAGGTTTTACATCGGTCGATAAACAGGCCGCCCACTTTCGGATATTTAATAACGTCCATCTAATATATGGTACATCCCGACCGTATACCGGTGTTCCCGGAGCCTGGTTAAAAGCTGGTTTTACAAGTGCAAAAGTCCGGTTTTATATTTTATTATCCAAACACCCCTTTTACGATTCGACTTTCCAAATTGAAACTATCGTACTATTCGGGCAAAAATACTATCTTGCACCCGGGCCTGTTAAGTTTTTAATATTATTTGTATCGTACAACGATTATGGAAGCCAATTTACCCGCCCTCGATATTCCCGTGGATTTTATGGCGGGAGGGGAAATAGACTACGATGTACTTAGGTATTACACCCAGTTTCCGTGTAAGATACGCTCGGCCATATTTTTTATGTGCACATCCGGTTCGCTCCATGCGACCATTAATTTCTCACAGTACACCGTCCGAAAAGGAGAGTTCGTCTTCCTGGTTCCCGACAGCTATATTCAGATACATAAAATAACCCGGAACTTCAGGTTCTATTTTGCAGCCTTCTCTTCGACTTTCCTCGATAAGGTCAATATGACCAGCACCGCATTCGAATTTATCCCGGCTATCTCTCAGAATCCGGTACTTAAACTCTCGGACGCCCTTTACCCCGTATTCGCTGATTTCTACGAGCTGTTGTTCAAAGTCACGGAATGTCCCGAGCTTTCGCTCAATACGGAGACAGTCAAGTCGGTACTCAATATCATAATGCAGCAAATCGCCCCCCTCTATTCTGTTCAACAACCCTCGGGTAAGGGTAAGCCGGGCAGGGACAGGGAGATATACATGCAATTCATACTTCTGCTCCATGAGAATTTTCACAAGGAGCACCGTATATCGTTCTATGCCGAGAAGATAGGGATCACCGTCCAGCACTTCTGCAATACGGTAAAGAAGACCACGGGCAAACGCGCCACCGAGATCATAGATAAATTCCTGCTAATGGAAGCCAAAACGCGTCTTCGATTCACCGATATGCCGGTAAAGAATATTGCCTTCGAGCTTGGATTCACCAACAGCAACTTTTTCTTTAAATGGTTTCGCAACCGCACGAGTATTACACCCCTCGAATACCGCAACGGTGAGGAAGAGGTAACCTTCGGCGACGAATTCATCCAATTCGACTAAATCCATTAATCAATAGGTTTTTTATAGGTTCCGGTATTTCGCCGGACTCTTTGCCGGCTATTGTCTTTTTAGTTGCATATCCGGAATAATTGTTGATATAAATATATTTATTAAATAAAATGGTTTGGAAAATAAACTAAATGTATATATGTTTGCAGAAACAATTTATCTGTGATGAAAAAATGTGTAATTTCTCTTAAAATCGTAAGCGTGCTAATGACCGGGAATTTGACCGCCGTTCAGGTCGCGGCCGTACCGACGGCCGAAAAAACCATTGGTGCGGGAATCCAGGATAACGGTAAGTGCAAAATATCGGGCCGGGTCACCGACCCACAAGGTTTCCCGGTCGCCTACGCAGGGGTTTACCTGGAAGGAACGCTCAGCGGCACCACCACCGATGCGGAGGGGCTCTTCGAGTTATCCGTTTCCTGGGACGGGGTAGCCAAACTGGTTATTGCATTCCTCGGTTACCAGACCTATACCCTCGAATTACCGGCCGGTGAGATGAAAGAACTCAAGATAACTCTTCACCCCGAAATACGGCAGATAGATCAGGTTGTGGTAACCGCGGGAAATTACCTTTTAAAAACCGGTTCCATGCTGGACGGGCGCAATGCGGTCGAAATAGCCACTACGGCAGGTTCCGAAGGCGACCTCTATAAATCTATATCCCTGCTTCCCGGCACTCAGGTGGCGGGAACCGACGGAAAGCTCCTCGTACGGGGAGGCTCCGGACGCGAGTCGCAGACCTTTATCGACGGGATGCACGTCCTCTCGCCTTATACGAGCAGCTACGGCAATGTCTCCTCACGCGGTAGGTACTCGCCCTTCATATTCGAGGGTATCAATTTTTCGATGGGCGGACACTCCCCGGAATATTCACAAAGCCTTTCGAGCGTCCTTCCGCTCGATACGAAGGATGAAAGCCCGAACTCGAAGATCGGAGTGAATCTGATGAATGTATCCGTCGGCGGCGGAGGAACACAGGCCTGGGAGAAAGGTTCCCTCTCGGCGGATTTCACCTTTACCGACCTTACATTTTACAACTCCGTTTTCCATCGGTATCAAAAGGATATATGGAAGAGGCCCTACCGCGAATATGCTCTGCAAAAACAGCTGAGGTTCGATGTGGGGAAGAATGCGGTTCTGAAAACCTATGCAACATGGTCAAAGACCGACTTTGGATATATTCAGGCGGAACCCTTAACCGGAGATACCCGCCTACTGGATTACGGTGAAGAAAATATATATTTAAATTCGACTTTCCGAAAAAGGTACGACAACGGGACCGCCTTTTTTGCGGGAGCGACATTTGCAGGCAACCGCAAAAAAATTAAGGGGGGCCTTACCGCAGACGATTTCTTGGATGCCGCCGAGAGGGAGATTCACCTTAAAGTGAAAACGGCACACAGGTTTTCGAATCTCTATAAACTCGAAGCGGGGGCGGAAACCTACATCCAAACCTACAATTTTTATTACGGCGCCGGTGAATTTTTCCGCAGGCGGCTGGAAGGTAATATTACAGGAGTTTTTTTCTCCAACGATTTCGGTCTGTCCCGCAGGTTATTCCTGAACATCTCTGCAAGGGGAGAATACGGTTCAGAAGAGAGATCGTTCGCCTTCCTTCCCCGGACAGCCGTTACATGGCAGCTACGCGGATTAACCGTTTCGGCGGTAGTAGGGATGTACCAGCAGGCGGCGGATTACGACTACCGCATCTATAACGATAAGCTACGGATGGAACGTAATTTCCAAACACTGCTGGGGGTTTATTATTATAATGACGGCAGGATATACCGAATAGAGGCCTATGATAAACGCTATGGCCGGCTCCCCGTCGAATCCGGGGGCACCTACACATCGAAGGGAACGGGCCACAGCCGCGGAATAGACCTATTTTTCAATGACCGCACTCTGATCCGGGGAGTAGAATATATCGTAGGCTATTCCTATAACGACTCGAAAAGAAAATATCTCGATTATCCGGTAAATGCCAGACCCCCGTTTTCGATGCGCCATAATGCGTCGGTAACGGTAAAATACGACAACTGGAAGCTGCGGAGCATCGTGGGCCTGACCACCAGATATGCCAGCGGAAGGCCCTACAACGATCCGAACAGCGTCGGGTTCATGGACGGGAGGACACCGCATTACATGACCGTGGATGCCAGTCTTACTGTTTTACCCTCCAGGAAGGTAATTTTATATTTTTGCGCCTCTAACATCTTCAACCGAAAGAATATTTACGGTTACAATTTTTCCTCCCTTCCCGATTCGCGGGGAATTTATCGCTCTTCGCCCGTGACAGTTTACCAGAATCAGGCCTTTTACGCAGGAATATTCATTACCCTCGGCAGGAATGTAGCCTATGAAGCATCCCATTTTTAAATCGGACAAACCAGTAGTTATTAACCATAAAAATCTTAAAATCAACGTTATGAAAAGGATTCTATTTATTATTTTGGCCCTTGCACACATTGTTTCGGCTCGCGCAACCGATCCGCAGTATGTCCAGGCCATGCAGCAGGCAGTCGATTCCATGGTTGAGGCCGCCGACAAGGGCTCCGTGATCGCAAGTAGAAACCGCTTCGAAATGATCGGAAAAGCCTATCCGGCACAGTGGCTTCCGGTCTACTATGAAGCGCTTTGCGACCTCGAGGCCGTTTATATGGATCCGCGGGCGGATGACGTGCAGGCAATACTCGACGATGCAAAAAGAAATCTCGACTTGCTCACGGAATCGGACTCAGCCGATATGTCTGAGGTAAATACCCTGTACGGTTATTATTACATGGCCATTATTTCGTCAAACCCGGCTCAAAACGGACAAAAGTACTTTACAAAACCGACGCACTATTTCGAGAAGGCTATAAGGCTCGATCCGGCCAATCCCCGCCCCGTTATCCTGCGGGCATTTTATAATATGCAGCTGCCCGAATTTATCCGCCCGGCGACCGATGCAGACAAAGAAGCCTCGAGAGCTGCCGAACTTTTCCTTAGGGAATCCCCCGGGATCGAGAAACCTTTTTGGGGCAGGGGCTTTTACTAGGCGGTTACCGGCCGACCCTTGACGGAAACAGGTAGTAATGAAGCGGATTTATAATAGAAAAGAGGTATCTTTGACGCCTAAATCGACGCTATGGAAAAGATGATGACCAGCCAGGAAAGTTTATCGCTTATCGTCAATATGATCGAGCAGGCCAAAGGAGATTTCAGGAAGGGGGGCGGTAAATATTTCCTACTCTGGGGTTATGTCGTTGCACTGGCCTCGATACTACATTTCATTTCGGTAAATATCGCGGTTCTCGATTGCATCGATATATACATCTGGCCGGGTGTTCTTCTGGCGGGTCTTGGCTTTACGGTTTATTTTAAAATGCGCGACCGTAGCCGGCAGAGCGTAAAGACCTATGTCGGTTATATGCTCGGGAGAATATGGGCGGCATTCGGTATAGCCGTAGTGCTCATTTATATCCTTCTTTGGAACCACAACGGGTTGATGATATATCCGGCCATATCCCTTATCTATACAATGGCGCTGTTTCTTTCCGCCAGTGCGTTCAAACTCCGCTGGATGTATATTTCCGTGGCCGTATGTGTCGTATGCATGGTTCTTTACGGTTTCCTTTCGCCCGTTTACCAGCCCCTCGTTATGGCTGCCATGATAACCGCAGGGAATATCGTCCCGGGACATATTCTTAATATCAAGGGACGGGGGAATGTTTAAGGACCTCGATCCCATACTGCTCTCTCAGGTTCGCCTGGCGATAATGTCCCTGCTAATATCCGTAGAGGAGGCCGACTTCGTCTATATCCGGGAAAAAACCGGAGCCACCGCCGGGAATCTGAGCGTCAATATCGAGAAATTGAGTGAATGCGGATATATAGACGTACGTAAATACATAGCGGGAAAGCGTCCCCGGACGGTATGCAAAATAACCCCGAAGGGTATCGAAGCCTTCGAAAAATATGTAACCGCTCTCCGGACATATATAAAGTAGGTCTAAGATCGTGTAAATTCTCTTCCGTCGTCAAAGTTATTTTCGCCGGATGGGAAATGAGTTGGAATCACTGTCGCCGGCATTGTTAAAATTAGCCGCCCATATACGCGATAATGCCGACGGTGCAGGATATTTTACGGGTACGATCATAGTCGAGGCAGAGGGAGACCGGGTCGTGAAATGCGATGTTTCCTGCAGGCTGATTTTTAGTCGGGACGCCGGCGGATCGAAATACTGCAACGACGTTATTATAAGATATGCAGACCTTCGGGAACAGGGGGCCGAAGGGCAAACGGCAGAAATTACATTCGAACCGGATTGGCTGGCCGGCTATATTAAAGATTGAACGGACCTTGCGGCCGATGTGTAAATATCCGTAATTGTAACCGATCCGTCCCCGGCCCGAACCTGGTTGCGAACATGTTGCGGTTCATCGAGATGGAATGAAACCGGGTAACGGAAAAGGGGGCCGTCATAGCACAGCGTATGATATTCACCGTTCTCCCCGCAAGGGTCGCACCCGGACGGAAGCCCCTTCAGAAAGGCGCGGTCGATCTTCCTGCCGATAAATTCCTTTCCCAATATATTTCCCGCTACGGCAACTATGACGGTCTGTAGCCCGGAAATAAGGAATTCGGTCATTACATCTTCCGAACTCGATCCCCACAGCGGTTCCACCACTTCGATGCCGTAAGGGGCAAGCTGCTTTTCCCGGTATGAGCGGACATCCGGTAAGAAGATGTCCCCGAAGATAAAATGGGTGACACCCGACTCTTTGAAATATTCCACCGCGTCGCGCATCACCGCTTCATATATGTCCCTGTCCCCTTCCGGGTCCACCCCGGCGATACAGATCGGCAGGCCGATACTTCCCGCCTGGTCTCGCAGTATCTCTTCGGGTATCTCGTGCATAGCCGAGCGGCGGCTGTCCCGATCGACGGTGGTAAGTAAAGATACAACTTCGTATTCACCCGATACCAGGGTTTTATAGAGGGCAAGGGCGGAATCCTTCCCGCCGCTCCAGTTGAATACCGCTTTTATTTTTTCCTGTCGGCCCACTTCGGCGATCTATTTACCCGGCAAATATAAGGTTTTAACCGACCAACCCATGAGCGGCATGAGTCTTGATTCGATTTTATTTATCCAATAATTAAAAAATCAATATTATGGACAGTCAGACGATTAAGGAAAACCTGAAGGACTCTTGGGAAGATATGAAAGAAAATACCCGCGATGCCGCTCATCGGGCAGGGGATTGGGTAGAGGATCAAACCGACCGTCTGCGGGATGAGACCGACCGCCACAGCGACGATGCCGCGGAACGGGCGGAGGAAAAAGCCCGTCGTAAGGAGAGGGAAGCCGAAGAACTGCACCGCAAGGCGGGCGAAGAAGCCTTCGGGAAGAAAACCTGGTAACCTTACCGGATGAATCGAAACGATTAAGGACGGCATTTGCCGTCCTTAATCGTTTCGATTACCATAAATAGACTATTGAATTTCAGCGAGCTCGAGCCACCGCATAGTTTTCTCATCGATCAGTCCGATAAGTTCGCAAATACGTACCGACTTGCGGGTAAGTTCTTCGATCTCCAAATTCCCCGAGTCGAGCTCGGCCTCGAGTTCCGTTTTTTCCAGCTCCAAAGCCGTTATTTCAGCTTCGAGCCCTTCGAATTCCCGCTTCTCTTTAAATGACAATTTACGGCCGGCTGTCTTCCGCTCCCGTTGCAGTGGCTGTGGCCGGGCCGCCTGTTGCAGGGAGCGGAGCGACTCTTCATAACCGTGTTTCCACTCGATGTACTGGCTGTAAGTGCCGGCAAAGTCCTTGATACGGCCCTCTCCTGTAAAGGCAAGTAAGTGGTCTACCGTCTTGTCCATGAAGTATCGGTCGTGGGATATTACAATCAGGCAGCCTTTGAAAGATCGAAGATACTCTTCAAGTACGCCGAGTGTAAGAATATCAAGGTCGTTGGTAGGTTCGTCCAGGATCAGGAAATTGGGGCTTCCCATAAGTACCGTACAGAGGTAGAGCCTCCTCTTTTCCCCGCCGCTTAACTTTGCCACCGGATTGTTCTGTACTGCGGGAGGGAAGAGGAAATACTGGAGGAACTGTGATGCACTCATACTCCGCCCGTCGCCGGTTTCGAAATGTTCGGCGATACGGGTCGCAATGTCGATCACCTTCATACCCTCGTCGAATTGGAGCCCCGTCTGACTGTAATAGCCGAAACGGACGGTTTCCCCGATGTCTATGGTTCCACTGTCAGGTGCAACTTCGCCCATGATCATTTTTACGAAAGTGCTCTTCCCGCATCCGTTATTTCCCACGATCCCCATTTTTTCGAACCGTGAGAAGGTATAGCTGAAATTGTCGAGTACGCAGGTATCGCCGTATCTTTTCGAAAGGTTCCGGACTTCGAAAATCCTGGTTCCGATCCGGGAGGCTTTTAAGTCCAGCTTAAGGTCGTGGTTGGTACCCGGTGTGCGGAGTTTGTCCTCGAGACGGTGGAAGGCGTCGATGCGCGACTTTGCCTTAGTGGCGCGGGCCTGCGGCTGACGCCTCATCCAGTCGAGTTCCTTGCGGAACAGGTTTATCTCGCTTTCGCGTCGGGAAGCGGCCGAAGCTATCCTTTCCGATCGTTTCTCGAGATAGTGGCTGTAGTTCCCGTGATAGGTATAGATCTGCCTGTTGTCGATCTCGATAATCTCGTTGGATACCGTATCGAGGAAATACCGGTCATGGGTAACCATCAGAAGGCTTGCACCGGTGGAAGAAAGATACTGCCCCAGCCACTCGGTCATATCCAGGTCGAGGTGGTTGGTGGGTTCGTCGAGGATAAGAAGGTCGGCTTCGGCTATAAGCACGTTGGCCAGCGCTACCCGCTTCAGCTGGCCGCCCGAAAGCTGCTGCGTATTCTTGTCGAAGTCGGTAATCCGGAGCCGGGTCAGGATCTGCTTCGCCTTTTGCTCGTAATCCCATGCTTCGAGGGCATCCATTACGGGGATATATTTGCCGAGTCGTTCGTCGTCCCCTTCGAGGAGCGCCTTCTCGTACCCTTCGATGGTTTTCAAAACGGGATCATCGCCGTGGAAACAAGCTTCCAGCACGGTCGTTCCAGCGGGAAAGCATGGGTTTTGTGCGAGATAGGCGATGCGAAGATCCCGCCGGGCGGTAACCTGCCCGGTATTACACTCCTCTTTTCCCGCCAGTATATTCAAAAGGGTAGTCTTCCCCGCTCCGTTCCTGGCCACGAGGCTTATCTTCTGCCCCTTGCCGATCCCGAACGATATATTTTCGAAAAGAACCAGATCGCCGAACGACTTGCCGATATTCTCTGCCTGTAAATAACTGGTCATTCCGCAAAATTACTAAAAAACCCCCGTATTTACGGAAACGGCCCCACGGATAGAGGCGAACGACGGGAATTAGATTTTAGGGGTCACGGGTGCGAGTTCCACGGTAAAGTGCCTCATTATCGGGGCCTCGTAAGTGATCCGGTAACCGGTAGTGATAGCGTTTCGGCGGTCGTATATGTTTTTCAGTGCGGCGGCGATATAGTTCATATGGTTGTCCGTATAACTTCGCCGCGGAACGGCAAGGCGCAGAAGTTCCAGTTGGGGATAGCGGTTCTCCCGCGTAGCCGGATCACGGTCGGCCAGTATCGCTCCGATCTCGACGGCCCTTATACCTCCTTCGAGATATAGCTCGATACCGAGAGTCTGGGCGATAAACTGCTCTTTGGGAACGGATGTAAGTACCTGCTTTGCATCTACGAAGATGGCATGGCCGCCGGAGGGCCGTTGGTAGGGAATGCCGTACTCATCCAGCTTTTTGCCAAGATACCCGACCTGTGAAATGCGGGCGTGCAGTTGTTCGAATTCGGTATTCTCGTCGAGCCCGACCGCCAGTGCATCCATATCCCGTCCGCTCATTCCCCCGTATGTAATGAAGCCCTCGAACATGATACTGAAAACCGATACCTTCCGGAACAGTTCCCTGTCCCTGAGCGCTACGAAACCGCCGATGTTTACCACTCCGTCTTTCTTTGCGCTCATGGTCATCATATCGGCATGTGAATACATTTCCGCTACGATTTCCTTGATCGTTTTATCCGAATATTCTCTCTCCCTTGTTTTTATGAAATAGGCATTTTCGGCAAACCGTGCGGAATCGATCAGCAGGGGTACCCCGTATTTTTTGGAAAGTGCGGAGACCTCTCTCATATTCGCCATCGATACGGGCTGGCCTCCGGATGTATTGTTTGTTATGGTAAGGCAGACGAAGGGTATCTTATCCCGCGGGTGCGAGCGTAACACCTCTTCCAGTGCGTTGCAATCTACGTTTCCCTTGAAGGGCAATTCCAACCGGGTGTCGTTAGCCTCCTTTACGGTGCAGTCGACGGCAGTGGCACGGCGGTATTCTATATGGCCTTTGGTGGTATCGAAATGGGAATTACCGGGGATTATATCACCCGGTTTTACGAGTGCGGAGAAGAGTACGTTTTCCGCTGCCCGACCCTGGTGGGTAGGGAGAAAGTACTCGAATCCGAAGATTTTTTCCACCTGTTCCTTCAGGCGGTAGAACGACAAGGCCCCGGCATAGCTCTCGTCCCCCGTCATCATGGCCGCCCATTGCCGGTCGCTCATCGCACCGGTACCCGAGTCGGTCAAAAGATCGATGTAAACACGGCTGCTCGGGAGGTTGAAAAGGTTGTAATTCGCCTCGGCGATCCACTTCTCCCTCTCGTTGCGGGTAGAGGTGTGGATAGCTTCGACCATTTTCATCCTGTAAGGTTCGGCGTAGGGGAGTTTCATGGCAAAAGTTTTAATTTTGATTACGATCCGGAACTAAAGTTAGTAAAATTATTCCGGATCATATTTAGACGAAGTTATTTTCTTTTGAATTACAATTAAGATGGAAAGACAATAAATAGCAGCGGTAAATCCCCTAAAGGGGGGATTTGTCCTTTGACGGGAACACTTTACCTTTGCAAGCGGTAATCCGGTAAATATATTGGCCACTTATTATGGAGAGAAATCCGGGAAGTTATCCCGATCATATAAAGCCGAACGGATGGGCGCTCATGCCCATGGCCGTTTTTCTGGGTACGTACGTGGCGGTGTTGCTTTTTACCGGCGATATTGACCGTATGCCGATCACCGTCGCCTTCCTGCTCGCCTCGGCCGTAGCTCTTGGAATGGCCAGGGGAGCTGCGTTCCGGGAGCGGGTAGCGCAGTTTTGCAGCGGCCCGGCAGACGGCAACGTAATGATGATGGTGGTGATCTTCATCCTCGCCGGAGCATTCGCCGCGGCGGCCCGGCAGACGGGTGCCGTCGAAGCCGCGGTCAATCTTGCATTGAGGATTGTTCCGGCCGATTTTATCACCCTCGGGATGTTCGCGGCGGCATGTTTCGTCTCCTTCTCGGTGGGCACCTCCGTAGGCACGATCGTGGCCCTGGCCCCGATAGCCTCGGGTATGGCCGCCGGAACGGGCCTTTGTGAGCCCCTGATGGTTGCTATAATTATCAGCGGAGCCATGTTCGGGGATAACCTCTCTTTCATTTCCGATACCACGATAGTCGCCACCCGTTCCCAGGGTTGCAGGATGTCGGATAAATTCAAGGTCAACCTGTATATCGCCCTGCCCGTGGCGGTGGTTGCGGCCCTGTTGTATGTCATCGCCGGGTGGGGTGCGGCAGCGCCGGTAGATTTGCCGCCCGTGGACTGGATCGGGGTTTTGCCATACCTTGCCGTGATCGTTGCCGCCGTTTGCGGTATGAACGTTATCCTGGTTCTGACACTCGGGATAGTGCTGTGCGGTGTTTGTGGCCTTATCACCGGAAGCTGCACAGTAGGGGAATGGACCGCCTCTTTGGGGGCGGGAGCGACGGGTATGGGGGAACTGATAATCATTACCCTGCTTGCGGCCGGGGTCTTCGGGATGATGAGAATCTACGGCGGGATCGCATGGCTGACCTCGAAGCTAAGGTCTGTTATCCGTACCCGAAAGGGAGCGGAAGCGGGCATGGGGGCCCTGACCGGGATTGCCGACATATGTACGGCCAACAATACCGTTGCGCTCGTTATGACCGGGCCCATTGCCCGGGGAATAGCCGCCCGGTACGGGATCGACCCCCGAAGAAGCGCCAGTTTGATCGACATATATTCATGTGTGGTGCAGGGTCTTATCCCCTATGGAGCCCAGCTTCTTATGGCCGCGGGATTGAGCGGGGTGGCACCGCTGGAAATGATGCCTTATCTTTATTATCCGGCCCTGCTGGGATTTGGGGGTGCCGCGGCGATCGCTACGGGGTACCCCAGGAAATTCTCGTCGGTGACTGTCGATGAAGCCGAAATGTGAGTTTCGATATAAATTGTTTAATTTTGTATAAGAGGAAATCCGGCCCCGCGGTTCGGTATTTGCCGTGGAAGTAAATGAAATGATCTCAAACCCATAAAAATATGAATATCCGTTATAAACTCCCGCGCAGTGGAGGATTGATCCCGGAAGCAACCCCGGACGATATAATAAGGCGCTATGAGCGCATCCCCACCCGTATCTTCGAAACGGAAGCGGATGGCGTGGGATATCTTGCCGACCATATCGTTGCCATGATAAACGACCACGAGTACGGCACCAATACCCTGGACGGTGTGGTGGAAAACCCTTTCGTGCTCGGGCTCAGCACGGGCCGCACCCCCGTCGGGCTGTACCGTGAGCTCGTGAACCGGTACAGCCGGGGCGAGGTAAGTTTCGCAAATGTAGTCGTATATAGCCTCGACGAGTTATATCCGATGCGCGCCGACGAGCAGCAGAGCCGCAACTGGCGCATCCATGAAGATTTTTTGAACCATGTCGATATCGATCCCGGGAATATCCATATTTTCGACGGGACGATCCCCGAGGAAAAAGTGTCGCAGTATTGTGCCGCATTCGAAAAGAACCTCCACCGCATCGACCTGATGATAATGGGAATGGGTGAACAGGGACAGATCGGCTTCAACGAACCGGGCTCCTACTACAAGTCCCGCACGAGGCTCGTACCGCTCAGCCACGACACTAAAAAGTCGCTTGCCGACCTGTTCCACTGCTACGAAAATATCCCCGATATGGCCATTACCATGGGTATCGGCACGATCCGCAAAGCCAAAAAGATATTCCTGCTGGCCTGGGGCGAGGAGAAGGCGGAGATTGTCCATAAGGTTGTCGAGAAGGAGATAACGGATAAGATTCCTGCCTCTTTCCTCCAGGATCATCCCAATATCGAAATGGTCATCGACTGCCACGCTGCCGAGAGGCTGACCCGGGAAGAGACCCCGTGGCTGGTGGGATCGTGCGAGTGGACACCAAAATTTATCCGCAAGGCGGTGGTATGGCTCTGTCAGCAGGTGGAAAAACCGATACTGAAACTAACGTACCAGGACTATATAGAAAATTCGCTCGGGGAACTGATCGACCGTAAGGGGCCTTACGATAAGATAAATATAGATGTATTCAACGACCTTCAGCACACCATTACGGGATGGCCCGGCGGGAAACCCAATGCGGACGATTCGACACGGCCGACCCCTTCCAAACCCTATCCCAAGAGGGTGCTTATATTTTCTCCCCATCCCGACGACGACGTGATCTCGATGGGAGGTACGTTCCTTCGGCTGGTAGGCCAGGGGCACGAAGTCTATGTCGCTTACCAGACCTCGGGAAACGTTGCGGTGCACGACGATGTGGTGCTTCAGGTCACCGACACGGCGAAGGAGTGCGGATACGGCGACCGGGTGAAATATGTAAAGGAGTTGATAGCCTCTAAAAAGAAGGGCGAACCCGAACCGCGCGAACTGCTGGAGATCAAGGGTGCGATCCGCCGCGCGGAGGCTAAAGCCGCATGTCGCGTTTTCGGCCTCGACGACGAGAAGAACGTCTTTTTCCTTAATATGCCCTTCTATGAGACCGGAGGGATCAAAAAGGGGGAGCTTACCGATAAGGATATAGATATCGTGGCAAACCTGATGCGCGAGGTTAGACCGCACCAGATTTATGCCGCCGGCGACCTTCCCGATCCGCACGGAACTCACCGCGTCTGCATCGAAGCGATTCTGGGTGCTGTGAATCTCGTGGAGGACGAGGATTGGTTCAAGCAGACTCAGATGTGGCTCTACCGCGGTGCATGGCAGGAATGGGATTTGGGGATGGTCGACATGGCCGTGCCGCTCAGTCCGGAAGAGATGCTCAAAAAGCGCCACGCGATATACCGCCATCAGTCGCAGAAGGATATAGTGCCCTTCCCCGGTTCCGACTCACGTGAGTTCTGGCAGCGAGCCGAGGCGCGTACCCAGCATACGGCCTACCTCTACGATAAGCTCGGGATGGCCGAGTACCAGGCAATCGAAGTATATGTCAGGATCATTTGACAGGCCTTATTAATGTGTATTACTAATCTTAAAACCATATAAATGAGGGTTATCATTAAAAACGACGAGTCGGCCGTGGCCGAGGTCGCCGCACAGCTTATCGCCGATCGGATCAATGCCCATAAGGAAGAGGCTCCCTTCGTGCTGGGGCTTCCGACGGGTTCCACACCGCTTAAAACATACTCCAAACTTATCGAACTGCACAAGGCCGGGAAAGTATCCTTCGCCAACGTGGTCACGTTCAATATGGACGAATATGTCGGGCTCGACCGCGAGCACGAGCAGTCGTACTACCGTTTCATGTGGGACAATTTTTTCAGCCACATAGATATCCCGGCCGAGAACGTCAATATTCTCGACGGCATGGCGGCAGATCTCGACCACCAGTGCCGGCGGTATGAGGAGAAGATACAGTGGTACGGCGGAATAGACCTTTTTATGGGAGGGATTGGAACGGACGGGCATATCGCCTTCAACGAACCCTTCTCTTCGCTCAATTCCCGCACGAGGGTAAAGACCCTCACACAGGAGACCATCGAATCCAATTCCCGCTTCTTCGGCTACGATACCGCGAAGGTGCCGCGCCAGGCACTCACCGTCGGTGTGGCGACGATACTGTCCTCTCGGGAAGTGCTGATACTGGCAACGGGGAGTGCCAAAGCCGTCGCCGTAAGGGAGGGGGTCGAGGGTGCATACAACCATAAATGGACGATCAGCGCCCTGCAAACCCATCCGCACGGTATTTTGGTAATCGACGAGGCCGCGGCAGGAGAGCTTACCGTCAACACTTACCGGTATTTCAAGGATATAGAAAAGTAAGTTTGTACTTGGTGATACACAACACACAAGGCCGGAAGAACTCTTCCGGCCTTGTTGGTTTATTAAATATGTTTAGGTTGGTTACCACTGGCGGCTGGTGCGGCGCAGATCCTGCTGCATATTTTGGCGCTGATTCTGCTGCTGGTAGTCGGTGCCGTATCCATCCCTCCGGGTTTCCATACCGGAATTGGTATTGCGGTAACGCATCCATGTGTCGTAGTCCATAAGGCCTTCGGGCATCTGGTCGCTATAACCGGTGGTGTAGCCCCGGCCCGTGCGGCCATTAAAGCTGCGTCCCATATCGTAGCCCGAATTGCGGTAATTGCGGTAGTCGTCGTAAACATTGTTCGTGGAACGGTTAAGGCCCTGGCGGGTGGTGCCGTAACTGCCGCTTTGGTAACCCGGATAATCGTAGCGGGTATTTTCATACCGGTCGCTCCTGCTGCGGAAGATACCGCGTTCATTCTTTTTGCTGTTGCTGCGGGTGTTGCGGTACTGCCTGTCGTTGTAATTGTCGTTATAGTAATTATTGTCGCGGCTGTAACTGGTTCCGTAGCCCTGGTAATCATTGCGGCTATTGTTATAGGAGTTGTTATGGTTGTCGCGTTTGTTGCGGAAAATTCCCCGCTCGCTTTTTTTGCTGTTGCGGGTATTCCGGTATTGCCTGTTGTCGTAACGGTCGTCATAGTATCCGTTGCCGTAAGAATTCCGGCTTCCGCTGCGATTATCGTAATATTGACCCTGGCCATAACGGTCGTCGTAGTACCCGTTGCCGTAACTGCGCTGGCTCTGGCTGCGGTTGTTGTAATTCTGTCGGTCGTCGTAACGGTCATAGCCGCGGCTGCTGTTGTAACGCCCGGAGTTATTGCGGCCGTTTTCGTAAATATCTTCTATATACTGATCGTTGTCCCTGTCGTAGTATCTCTCCTGGCCGGTACGATCCGTATTGTAACTGCGGTTGTCGTTGGTGCCGTTGTTGTTATACCGATCGTGGTACTGCCTGCTTCCCGTGCGGCCCGATTCGTACCGGTTATCGGATGAACCGTTATTGCCGTAACGGGTGCGGTCTTCCTGGTGAGTCTGCTGACGGTTGCCGTCGTTATATCCCGATTCACCGTAACGTCCGGAGTTATTACGGTTATAGGTGTCGCTGCCGTAGCTCTCGGTTCCGTAACCATTGTTCCTGTAACGCGTGCCGTTTTCGGTACTCTGTGCGAATGCTCCCGTAGCGGCCATGGCCCCCAGGAGAACGAGTCCGGTTATTGTCCTTCCTTTCATCTGTTTTTAGCTTTTAATGATTATTTGCCCAGAATATGTCCAAAAGCCGGGCCAGATGAGGTATCGAGGCGTCTTTTTATCGTCCTTACCGCCCTCCGGCGGCTCTCGGCGGATTGAATTGGCGCACGTTTTAAAACGTTAGGATATTGTAATGCAACCCCACCCCGACATAGGGCGACAATCCCTGTTTCCCGTAGCCGTAGCCGGTGTGAATTCCGATACCCAGGCGGGGCTTTACGGTGACGGTTGTGGTGGTGGTTTCCGTTATGTATCTGGTTTCCGGGAAGACCGACATAGCTACCAGCCTCGGGCGGTACCCCTCGACAACGGCAAAGTAGTTCTCCGTGCGGTACTCTTTCCGTTCGACGGGAACGACGACTTCCATAAAAACCGTATCGGCGGGGGAGGGGAGATAAACGGTGTCGGTACGGGATAGATAGACCTTGTGTGGAACGAGAAGCGTATCCCGGACAGTATCACGGAGGATAAGGGTATCTATGTGCCTTACGGTGGTTATCCTTTTATGTCCGCATCCGCGCACGAGGGCTATTATCGTAACGGCGGTCAATAAGAACAGTAATATATTTTTCATTCTATTTCGAGAGTGATATTTCCCCGTCCATCGATCACTTCCAGCAATTTAGCCTCCCAGTATCTCGAATCGTGGACCTTTCCGACAGTCTTGTTTTCCCCTACGAGGATGCATCCGCTGGTATCGCGGACGGTATTACCCGCATGTATCAGGATTCCCTCGAATCCGGGAACCTCCCGCAGGCGCGGCAGGCTGCGTTTAAATCGCGGGGAACGGGCGACCGTCAACCGGTATTTCCCGGTGGGAATGGCAGTCAGGCCGGGTACTTTCAACCGCAAAATCGTCTCCGGCGGCATATCGGAGGTTAAACCCCGGTCGGGGTTTTCGAGGGTGTCGCAGAATTTTCTACCGTCTACATAGAGGCTCCCGATGGTGTAATCC
>JAJBVJ010000156.1 GCA_020859875.1 Rikenellaceae bacterium | reverse complement strand
TCGAAGATTAAATCGGCGTTGTTGAGCAGCGACCCGACGTCTTTGATCATAATCGTGACGCGGGGATAGATGTCGTTCGGGAACCGCTCGCTGCGCTGGATGCCGGAGAGGAGCCGCTGGCGGTCGAAGATGCTTTCGCGCAGGATCATGGTATTCTCCTGCAAGCGGTTGATGTCCAGCAGGACTTCCTTGTCAACGCTCTTGTCCACGTCGTTGTTCACGGCGTTGAGGCTGGCGATCTGCCGCGAGATGATCTCGACCATGTCGGCGTCGAGGTCGATTCGGGCTTCGAGTATCGAGATGAGCACGTGGTAGCCAGTGGTGTATGACCGGTAGTTCATCTGTATCTTGCGGCTGGCTTCGCTGAATGTCCGCAGGTCGGTGTTCCGCTCGGAAACGAGCAGCCCTTCGCTGAGGATGAACGACACGGTCTCGACTTCGAACCCTCCCTCTTTAAGGATGGTGAAGCTGGTGTTGCAGATGATGGAGTCTTCGAGTTCGGAGTACCGGGACGAGGTCTCGATCTCTTCGGCTTGCTGGCGGGTCAGGAGGTTGATGTCGAGGAAGCTCTCCACGAGCTTACGCTCTTTGGCGGTGGGAACCACCAGGTCGATCCACAACAGGTCGTCGTACCCGAGCTCCTCGAACACTTTGGGCTCTGGATCGCGGATGATCTTGTTGATGGATTTCAGGTATAGTATTATCATTTCGCTCGCTCCTCATATTTCATAAGTGAATTAACTGGTTCTTTTATTTTGTATGGTGCCGGAGGGTACTGTTCTCTTTGTGAACAAAGAGAACCAGAAAAACTTCCGAGCGCATCCCGTTGGGATGCTATGGCTGTAACTACCCTTTATTTTGGGCCGGGAGAAATAGCCCGCTGTTCAAGCATGCAAAGCCTAAGCGGGCTATTTCCCCGACCCAAAGCGGGTGATTGCGGAGCCTGAGTTTCTCGGCAGGCTGCTCTAAAAGTCTTTTGTGTACCTTTTCTTCAGAAAAGGTACGGTTCCATGCGGGTACATACAAAATAAAAGAACGATTAACCGACCTTGTGATTAGTAAGGGTCGAGTCAGCCGGGCGTTATGATCTTTTCCCAAAACAGGCGCATCGCCGCCCGCTTGCTGTCATCCAGGTTGAACTTGATGGACTGCGTCAGATAGCGGTACGCTTCGTCGAAGTCGAAATCCCGCGAACGGTTTACCGTTCCTGTAATGGCCTCCGCAATGTGGGCCACTCCATATGCCAAGGCTTCATTCAAGTGCGGCGCATACTCCAGCCCCGCCTCCGTACACGCCACCCAGGCCGCGAAAACGAAAGGCAGCCCCCCCGTAAAGCCATGCCACTCCTGTGCCAGGTCATAGCAATAGGCATACCGATGGGCCGCTTTCAAGGCGAATACCTTGTCGCCGATAGCCACCATCGCTTCGCCGTACTCCAAACCCCGCCCTTCGGTGGCGAAAGTCGAAGCGCAGTCAGCGAAATCCACCCACCGAGGCGAAATACGCCAATGCCCGCGCGCCAGCACACGCACCAGCTGCACCGAAGTGCGCGAATGCGAGTCGAGGTATACCCGCCGAATCTCGGCCAACGGCGTATCCGACAAAAGAACCACCGTATCGACCGCCCCTTCGGCGCCGATGCAGTAATCCGTTATAATCTGAGGTGTAAAAGCCGGGAGATTTCCGAAAGAAGGAACACCGGTTCCAGAACCGGTTGAAAAACCCGGAATCAGCGGAAGGGCCGCCACCGGGACCAAAGCGATGTCCGTCCGCCCCTCAATCGCCGAGGCGGCGCATATGGACGGCACCCGCAAAGATAAAGCAATACCCTCCCCGGCAGGAAGCCGCCGCTCCGCCTGCGAAGCCGCAGAAGGAACCGCCACCCGCTGTTCGATGCCGTAGATGAACGGCAGCGTGTTCAGGTAGGATACAGCAGTAATTCTCACCGGGGTCGTCACCCATAGGGATCATGTTTGGTAAAACCGTAATTTTCACCGCGAAGTTAGGCAATTTATTCCGTAAACCGCTCCTCGCGCTCTATTTTTTCGCGCCATGCCTGCGGAATGGCGAAGCTCTCTTTGGTCACGGCGTTCCAGCCGACCAGCACGGTGCGGCTGTCGGCCTTGACAGTATCAGTATTCAAGTCCACCATCTGCTGGAACACGGTGAAACTTTTGGTTCCCACGCGCTCGATGCCGGTGCGGATCACGATCTTATCTTTCATTCCCACGGGGACGTAGAAATTGGTGGTCGAGTTGGCGGTCACCACGGTCTGCTCGCCGTCCATATGCTCGATACCGAGTACCCGTTCGAAATACTCGTTCTTGCCCAGGTCGAAGATATGCTGGTACTGGCCGTTGTACATGTGCCCCTGGATATCGATGTCGTTGAAACGAAGCTGGATGGGAGTCGTGATCATTGAGTGTTATTGTTTAATGTAGGGTTGTTAGAATAGTTTACGCGTCAGCGGTCAGCCCGGAGCCTCCCCCGGCCCCGGCATCCACCAAAAGGGTTGGCCCCCGCGGGCGGCCGGCACGTGAAGCCCCTTTAACCGTGGATTAATATGTAACGCCAACCCCC
>JAJBVJ010000197.1 GCA_020859875.1 Rikenellaceae bacterium | reverse complement strand
CCTTTGTACTGTTCGAGGGTGAAATTATTGACGATTTCGCAGCCGTTTACAACTGCCGTGGCATCCACTTTCGGAGCCGGTCTTCCTATCAGCGATCTCATATCTACGCGTGTTTGGTTTAATTATGGTTTCGTTTTTCGTACTGCAAATATAACCGTTCATACCGGGCCTGAATTGTCGAACCGAGTATATTAATTTATAACGATATAAGTTTTACTTATACATCTCGGTACTTAAGCCTTTGCCTGATCATATCTCAAGGGTCATTATGGATTCAATATTGGTATTCTATTTGTCCGGTTATACCCGTAGTAATATATAACTCATAAAATACGGAATGATGGAAGAGAGACTCGAAGAACTGGAATCATTAATAGATCAACTCGAAATGAAACTCGAAAAGGCCCTCGCAGGGGGATCCAACCACGAGGTCAGCAACTTGAAAAAGGAACTAAAAAAATTCCGCTCCGAGCGGGACGAGGTGGAGAAAGAGGTTTATTCCTGCTCCTGCAAAGCATAATAGCACGAGACCCGATGCAATACCCGGGGCCGTCCTGCGAATATCGCGGGACGGCCCTTTTTATAGCCCCGGCCAGGAGTTAACGGGCGGTGCTTCACATCGGTCTCCCCGCTCCCTACCCTTCCCTATGCCGTGAGCCTGCGAAAACCCTGCGGGTGCATTTTCTACCCGATTCATGATGACCGCCCCGTGCCCTCTAATAGAATTCTAATAATATTCTAAAAGGTTTCTAACACCGCCGGCGAGCCTTCCGCCCTACTTTTGCGGCAACAAAGTCAGAAAGGAGGCAGAGATGGTCAAGAGGCTTAAAAAAAGGATGCAGGGTCGAACTCAGTCGACATTCAACAGCGAGAAAGTATTTCTTGCCGCCACCCGGCCCGTACAGTCGGCCTACGGCTATTTCGAAACTTCCGCCGCCGGGCTTACGAGCCACCAAGCGGAAGAAAGGCTCCGGGACCACGGCAAGAATATCATAGTCCGCGAGCGGCGCGACCGGGGATTGATAATGTTCATAAAGACATTTATCAATCCGTTTATCGGGATATTGATGGGCCTGGCGATAGTTTCACTTATTATAGATGTCCTTCTTGCCGAACCCGACCAGAGGGAGTGGGCTACGGTTATCATTATCGGCACGATGGTATTGATCAGCGCCGTACTGCGGTTTTCGCAGGAGTGGAAATCGAGTATGGCTTCAGAGGCGCTCCAGAAGATGGTCAAAAACACCGCTTCGGTTTTCCGCGACGGTCGCGAAAAGAGCATCGAAATTAATATCACCGACATTGTGCCGGGCGACGTTGTCTATATTGCGGCTGGGGATATGATCCCGGCCGATATGCGGATCGTCGAATCCAAAGACCTCTTCGTCAGCCAGTCTTCGCTCACGGGCGAATCGGACGCAACGGAGAAGACTCCCGAGCTGCACACTTCCGCTCCCCGAACAGGGAGTGTCGTGGAGCTGGATAACATTTGCTTCATGGGTTCGAACGTGGTCAGCGGTTCGGCCATAGGCATCGTTTTCGCCACCGGTCAGGACACCTACCTGGGAACCATCGCCAAGAGCCTCGTCGGGGTAAGGGCCCAAACCAGTTTCGACAAGGGTATAAACAAGGTAAGCCTGCTACTTATCCGTTTTATGCTGGTTATGGTTCCTTTCGTATTCCTTGTGAACGGCATAACTAAAGGAGACTGGTTCGGAGCGTTCATCTTTGCCATCTCGGTGGCCGTCGGCCTTACTCCCGAGATGCTCCCGATGATCGTTACGAGCAACCTTGCCAAGGGAGCCGTAACAATGTCCCGCCGCAAGACCATCGTCAAGAATCTCAACGCAATACAGAGTTTCGGGGCGATGAATATCCTCTGTACCGACAAAACCGGCACCCTGACCCACGATAAGATCGTCCTCGAACGCTACCTCGATGTAGCCGGCCACGACGACACCCGGGTGCTGCGGTACGCCTTTTACAACAGCTTTTTCCAGACGGGACTCAAAAATCTTATGGATCAGGCTATCCTCGCCCATGTCCGGGAACTCGGCTTCGAAGACCTCGACAAACGGTTTTCGAAGATCGACGAGATACCATTCGATTTTACCCGCCGCCGGATGTCGGTGATAATCGAGGATAAGCATGGTAATAAGCAGATAGTGACCAAAGGGGCCGTAGAGGAGATGTTCTCCATCTGCACCCATGCCGAATATAACGGCGATGTGGTGCCGATGACAGATGAAATCCGCACTCTTGTCTTTGCCGAAAGCGGTAAGATGAACCGCGAAGGGATGCGGGTGCTGGCCGTAGCACGCAAAGAGTGGCACAGCGACCGCAACGTTTTCGGTGTCGAAGACGAGTCGCAGATGACCATGATCGGCTTTCTGGCGTTCCTCGACCCTCCTAAAGATTCCGCCGCGAGCGCAATTAAACAGCTCCATACTCACGGTGTAGAGGTTAAAGTCCTCTCGGGGGACAATGCCGCCGTGGTCAAGACGATCTGCAGGCAGGTAGGCGTGGATACGGAGTTTACCCTTCTGGGGGGCGCTCTCGAGGAGATGAACGATAAGGGGCTCTCGGAAGTT
>JAJBVJ010000068.1 GCA_020859875.1 Rikenellaceae bacterium | reverse complement strand
CTTCCCACCCCGCCCTTTTCGCCGCGGCGCGTGGTGCCGCTCGACGCACAGGATACGTCGTACTTGGCTGACTCGGCCAGGACGGTGAGCTTTTCGAGGATGCGGTCGTTCATACTGCTATATGCAAATTAACGGAATTTACAGCTATTTCTTGCCTGCTACTCGTCAGTATTGCCAGTGAAACCGTCCTTCCGATTCAACCGAGGATGTGAGCATTGATCTGCCTTACCCCATCGTCGAAGGTGTTGTCGCGGACAACCTCCAGCCCTGCTGCCTGCAGGCGGGCATGACCTTCGCAGGAGGCCAGCACCGAGGGCTCGGCCAATGCATACACCGCTTTTGCGAAACCTTTGCCGATTATAAGTTCGGTGCAGGAAACGGGCTTTGATCTGCGGTGGGTGCACGGCTCCATAGAGCTGTAAATAGCAGCCCCTGTGAGGCTACAGCCCGCCGATTCGGCCTTTTCGATCGCCGCCTCTTCGGCGTGGTCCGAAGGGCCCGTCTCGTGGGTATATCCGCGAAACTCTCTCCCGTCGGCCGTAAACACCACGGCCCCCACCCGGTATGCGGTGTCGCACGGGGGCGACAGGCGGCTCTGCTCAACCGCCAGAGCAAGGCGCTCCCTGTCGCGCCGGGCGACAGAAGGGGGAACCAGCCACATTACCGAGGTATCGCCCATCTTATCGAGTCCCCGAAGCTCCATCCTGCTTCGATCGTTCCAGGGATAATTTCCGGGTGGGACAAAGCGCGGGGCATCCCTTTCGCCTACGAAGAACGGGGCGATGGCAAGCCTCAGAATATCGGCTTTCCCATCCCCGAGGAACATCCCCAGGATGCCCGCTCCGCCCTCGACAATAAGTGTATTATATCCGCAGGCTGCAAGGCGTGCGGTAATGATGTCGGGAGTAATGTTATCTTCGACGAACACTTCCGCCGCGCGCCTCAGACCCTCGAGCCGGCCGGCCGGGGTTTCGCGGCTCGCAAAGACTACCTTGCGGCCTGTACCTGCGGTAAAGAAATCGGACGCGGGGTCGATATTCCCGCTTCGGGTGACGGTAACTTTCGCAAGGTGCTGCTCCATCCCGATACTGCGGCGCCATTGTCCGACCTTTTCGTCCTTCAGAACCAGCGAAGGATTATCTGCCCGCACCGTACCGGCCCCCACAAGTATGGCATCGCACCTGCTGCGCATGGCCAACACATTCGCCCAGTCCTCCGGGCCGGAAAGTTTCAGCCGCCGGGCCGTGCAATCGTCCAGGCAGCCGTCCAGTGAAACTGCGGCGGATAAAATAATTCTCATCGAATATCGGTTTTTACCCCGCAGCGCAGAGTTATGAGCGTCACTTCGGGCCGGGTTCCTATCCTCATCGGGAACATGACATACCCGGTGCCGTCGTTGATATAGAGGTATTTGCCATCCTCCTCATATAAGCCGCTCCACCTGCGGTAAAAAAGCCGCGCGGGAGACCACCGCAGCTTTCCCATCCGGAACTTTATCTGCATGGAATGGACATGTCCGGCAAGGGTAAGATCGCCGATACCGGCCTTCAGCATCTCGTCCCAGAGCTGGGGGGCATGGGTTATGGCAAGGTCGAAGGCATCCGTGGGAATTTCCCTTGAAACATGCGAGAGGTCTCTGCCGCCCGCCAGCGGCGAATGGCTGTGGAAGATGAGTTCGTCGGGATAATCGAGGCCGGTGATGTAAATCGTGTCCTTCCCGCTAACCACGGGAACCGAGGCATCCCGAAGCACGTGCCACCCGAGCCTCTCTTGCTTGGCGGTTACCTGTTCTATCGTATGCCGAGGGGAAGTCTTGACGGTATCTTTGATATAGATCCCCAGGTCGTGATTACCGAGCACCGCGAAAATCCCGTAACGGGCCTTCAGTCCACCCAAAATATCGAGCGCGGTTTCGTCGAGCTCCCACTGGTTGACATTGACTATATCCCCGCCATTGACGATAATATCGGGCCGGAGATTATTTATCGTATCGCACAGCCGCCCCAGAAACCGGTCGTGGTTAACCACATTCCCAAGATGGATATCTGCAAAGACCGCTACCCGCGTGCCGTCGAACGAAGGGGGCAGGTTGTCAAACGTGAGCTCCAGCCTCTCCACCCTTATCTCGCTCCGCCCGAAGGTAAGCCCATAGCCGATCCATAAAAAGCATCCGACGGCCAGAACCGCACCGATACGGCCGAAAATATGCGACGGCCGCCCGCTTTTTCCGGTGCGCAGTTTATCGGGCAGTGAAACCACGGTGTAGATGAATTTGGGAACGGCATTCAGGAAGAAGATCCCGATTATCCAGAGGATCGTCCTCATCGCGGCCGTACTTTCCCAATCCAACACCGTGTTGTAAGCCACCAGAGCGGCCACCACCATCGTATCGACCAGAACAGCGTATATTATATATACCGCCTTCCACCTGCGGCCCACACCGCGGCTTACGATCAACCTGCGGTAGATGTAGCGATCCACCCATAAAGCAACGATCGAGGAGACGAGTATAAGGAAAAATATAGCCATAGCTCCCGCGGTTATTTTTTATCGGGTTCTTTGTTCTCTCTTTTGGGATTCCGTGGGCACCGCCCTTTTTCGACCCTT
>JAJBVJ010000094.1 GCA_020859875.1 Rikenellaceae bacterium | reverse complement strand
TAACTGGGCAATGTCGCGCGGGGCTACCCATTAAACCCACTGGTTTCAGCCGCTAAACGACTCTACCGCTGAAAAACACGATGCTTTTTTCGAGCCCATTATGGGTGGGGGCTCGTTCGAATTTTTCAGCGGCGACCTGCTCGTACAGCAGGAGCCCGACGCCTCCTCTTTTCCCAACGGCGGGTTGCGCAACACATTCGAGGCCCGTGGTTACAGCGCATGGGATCCCTCTTCCCCGGCTTTTATTGTGGATAATACGCTCTGTATACCCAGTATTTTCGTGGCCTACACCGGGGAGGCGTTGGATTCCAAGACGCCGCTGCTCAAATCTCTCAATGCCCTCGATAAGGCAGCCGTCGACATTGCACAATATTTCGATAAGGACGTAACGAAGGTGTACGCGACCCTCGGCTGGGAACAAGAATATTTCCTGGTGGACGAGGCATTATACAATGCCAGGCCGGACCTCACGCAGACCGGTCGCACGCTTATGGGCCACACGGCGGCGAAAGACCAGCAGCTCGACGATCACTACTGGGGATCGATACCCGAGCGGGTGGCCAACTTTATGAAAGATTTTGAGTACCGCTGCTACCGGCTCGGAATTCCGATCAAGACCCGTCACAACGAAGTGGCTCCCAATCAGTTCGAATGCGCTCCCATGTTCGAGGAAGCGAATATCGCCGTAGACCACAATACCCTTCTAATGACCGTCATGCGCCGTACCGCGGGCAGGCACCGCCTCAAAGTACTATTCCACGAAAAGCCGTTTATGGGGGTTAACGGCTCAGGCAAGCACTGCAACTGGTCGTTGGCTACTGACACGGGCGTGAATCTGCTGGCCCCGGGTAAAACACCCAAGACAAATATGCAATTTCTTGCCTTCTTCGTCTGCACCCTTATGGCGGCGAAAGAACACGGAACCCTGATGATGGCATCCATCGCCTCGGCCACGAACGCCCACCGCCTGGGCGGCCATGAAGCTCCTCCGGGAATCCTATCGGTATTTGCCGGGTCGACTATAAATACCATACTGGACGAAATCGAAAAACGGATAAGTGACCGGAAGCTGGCCCCGGATGAAAAGACCGAGATAAAACTCGATATAGGAAAGATACCCGAAATCCTGCTCGACAACACCGACCGAAACCGCACCTCCCCGTTTGCCTTTACCGGTAACCGTTTCGAATTCCGTGCCCTCGGTTCTTCGAGCAACTGTGCACTGCCGCTTATCGTACTCAACAGTGCCGTAACTGTCCAGCTTCGACGGTTCCGCATCGAAGTGGAAAATCTGATCGAAAAGAATGTCAAGAAAGACGAAGCGATACTTCAGGTCATCCGTAAATTTATTATAGATTCCAAAGAGATACGTTTCGAAGGAAACGGATACAGTAAAGAATGGGAGAGGGAGGCTGCAAAGCGCGGGCTCCGCGGAATATCCAACGTTCCGCAGGCTTTCAAGGAATATATGACGCCCGAGAGTATAGAGATGTTCGAGACCGTGGGAACGCTCACCCGCTCGGAACTGGCCGCCCGTTATGAGGTTAAAAACGAAACCTACCTCAAAAAGGTGCAGATCGAATCGCGGGTGATGGCAGACCTTGCTGCAAACCATATAATCCCGACAGCCATCAAGTACCAGAATATTCTCATTGAGAATGTTAACGGACTCAAAGAGATTTTCGGGGAGGACTACTACGAGATGGCTAAAGAGGAGATACGGACGATCAAACTAATTTCGGAGCATGTAAAATACATCCGGGAACATTCCTATATGATGGTGGAGGCCCGCAAGAAATGGAATGCGGTGGAAAGTATTATTGAACGCGCAGCCGGGTATTCGGAAGAGGTACTCCCCTATCTCGACGACATTCGGGAGCATATTGATAAACTGGAACTAATAGTGGACGACCAGCTATGGCCTCTCCCGAAATACAGGGAACTGATGAGTTTCAATTAACGCTAAGCCCCGCGAATTACGCGGGGCTTAGCGTTTTAGCGCCTGCATATATCGTTGAAGATGCACCATTTGCAGGTTTTCGCATCTTCACACTGCCCGAAAGGAAGATTCCTATCGAACATTTCCGTAAGTTTATCCGAAAGCAATTGTTCGAAGGATGCCGCATAATGCCGATATGAAGCCACCTCGGATTTGACACTGCGGTCTACAAGCATCGGCGAATAACCTTCTGCATTCAAGTTGCGCACGTAATACAGGGCCGGCTGTACATCCCGGTTTTCCGTGCGGGATAGCATAAGTCCGTAGAGCATGGTCTGAAACGCTGCTTGATTACGGTCTTTGAGCAACGGAGAAAAAAGCGATTCGATTCCGTTGAAATCCAACTCTTCCTGTCCGGTCTTATAATCGACGACCCTCAATCTCCCATCAGGAAGCAGGTCGACACGGTCGGCATTCCCGCGAAACCGGACACTGTGGCAGACGCCGTCCGAAGTGAATTCGAAATCCGCACCGACAGTCTCCTCCGTTTTAAGGATAGTAAACGGGCCACCTCCGGCATCGAACGGCAATATACATTTATCAATATAGCGGCCTATTATATCCGAGGCGAGCAGCAGGCTTCCGCCGTAATCTTCCGGCCCGACGTCCTCACCTTTGAGAAACTCCTGTCTTACCGCATCGCCTACGGCCCGGCCGACGTGAACGCTTCCGATCATCTCTTTTATAGCGGGTCGTGGATCGGCTACCCCGCATAGGGGCTTGTAGAGAATATCCATTGCCTTGTGGAGTATCGACCCGAACATAGGGGCATCCACCTCCTCCCCGGGTTCCTCATCGTCCTTTAACCCGGCTACCGTATGGAAATAGAATTTCAGTGGACAAGCGATATAATTATTGAACGACGAGGGCGATAAAAACCTTTTCCCTGCAAGAAACAAATCGAGGGTCTTTCCTGTCTCTCCCTCTTTTGGAACATTTATTTCACTTTGCGGCGAAATGTTTATATCCAGTCCGATATTTTTTCGTGTAATTCTATGTGGCGACTCGTACAGTAACTGGTAAATATAGCGGCTCTGTTCGCCGCTGCTTTTTTCGTCGCTTTTAGAGCTGTAAACCAGATGAATATTCTCGGCCCGCTGCAACAGCCGGTAAAAATAGTAGGCATATACTCCTTCATGATGAGCCGGGGTCGGGAGTCCGTATGCATAGCGCAGGTTATGGGGAATAAACGAATAGGAAGAGACCCTGTTGCCGGGAAAATTGTCGTCGTTCATGGATAGGACGACAAGATTTTTAAAATCGAGGTTCCGTGTCTCAAGTATGCCCATTACCTGTACCCCCTGTAAGGGTTCTCCTTCGTATGGGATTGCCGTGCTCTGCAATATTTTCCGCACCAGCGAAATGAAAATCTTTCCGGAGATCTCCACAGAAGCCTTTTCGATGCTGTTGGAAGTCCGCCGCACGGTTTGAGCGATCAGGGCCAGGTGATCCCTGTCCTCCCCGTAACCGTCCCCCGGCAAGGTACCCGATGAACCGACAAGGGCAATGGCCGAGAGCAGGTAGCCCGCAATTTCCTGCCAGCTCTCTCCGCAGGGGGAAAACAGAAGACTCAAAGGTGAAGATTCGCTAAATATCCCGGTAATGTCCGGGTACATAACCTGCCTTCCCCGGATTGCCTCGAGAAGCCTGGGCGAAAGTATCGGATCTATCTTCGAGACGAACGGATGGGAAAGCAGCCCCGTAAGGTCGGCAAATCTGAAAAGGGTTTTGGAACCCTTGATCTTTTTCCCCGACTGCAATTCAGCCAGCCGTTCGTAAAGGGTATAAGCCGGTGTCAACTTGAGCGGGTAGCCCATCGTAACGTTTATATCCTCTACCGGCTCCGGTATCGAAGACAAGAGCGGGGTCATCAGGTTTTCGTCGGTAAGGACTATGGCCGTCTCCTTGCCGGGACGCAGGCCGGCGGCACCCATTTGCCCGAGCACCTCGCCGGCATATTTGCATTGCATACTGTCGGACGGGGAGGCGACCACCGTTATATTTTTAGGGCCGGCGAAATTGTCCACATTTCCGAGGGGGAACTCCTGTGGAAACATCCGCATATTCTCCCGAATAAACAATCCCGCTTCCTGTCGGGTATCTTTTACATAATAATCGTCGGTGTCCCAGAAAAATTCGGCATGAGGTGACAGGTGGTGCAGCAGTACCTTCTCACATTCTGTCAGGGCATTGAACCCGGCTACGATATACTTACCACTGCGCTCTCCGAGGTGCGGCAAAACGCCGCTTCGGATATTTTCCGCCGCTCGGCGGTATATCATCCCGTTGTACCCCACCCCTTGGGTTAAGAGCTCCGACCGGAATTCACTATAAATAGGGTCGAGCGTGCACCATATATCCAGGAACCTTCTTTTCTCCTGGGAATAACCGCTCTCGTGCCCGAAACTTTTCCAGAAACGCGAAATCATCCGGGCTTGTTCCGCAGTGAGGTATGAATTGTCATTCTCTAACTCTTTGAGCTCCGCAATATTGCGGAACAGCATTCCTGCATCTATCAGGTACTTGTCGATTGAATCGAAGTCCGAGAGCAGCATTTCACCCCAGTAATAGAACGAATCGAAAGTTTCGGTATGGAACTTCGAATAAACTTTATACAACTCTGCAAGGAGCGGGATTCGTTCGCCCGCAGCCAGTCCGGAATAATCCTGCATGATCTGGTCCACAGTCATGAACTTTGGCTGCCATAAGGGTTTTGAGATGAGAGCCGTAAGGGCTTCCGTAAGAAAAAGTTTTGCCCTCCGATTAGGCAGGATAACAGAAAGGGACGAAATTTCGTCCCCGTATCTTTCGTATAAATTTTCCGCAAGCAGCGAAAGGAAGGTCTGCATTGACAGCTCTTTTAATCCCCTATGTTTAATATACTTGAACCGAACATTCCGGAACTCATCCGGGAAGTCTTGTCCCGCAGTACCGTGGGTTTTCCCTTGTAAAAAATAGTGGAACTGGTTTTGGCATTGGCCACCAATCTTTCGGTAACAGTAACATATATTTCCGCACCCGTGGAGGCATCGACCTCTGCCGAGAGGCATTCCATATCCCGTGCGTCTACCTTACTCTTTTCCGAGGCGCTTATTGCCAGGTATTTGACTTCTCCGGAAAATAGTGCGGCCGAGTTGCCGGAGATGGATGCCGTAAGGTCGAGTACATCAAATTCCAGCGTTACCCGGGAACCGCCGTTGGCCGAAAAATGAAAAAAATCGCCCGTAATCGGCTCTGCACTCGTAAACTCGCTTCCCGATACGGATACCGATGCGAGAGACTCGGCATAGTAAACCTTTACGTCCGCATGCCCCTTGCCTTTGGAACCCGAATTGAGGGTGACGGAAAGTACACCGTTTTTTACGATCCACTTTAGCTTGGTAATGTCTACTTCCGACAATACTATCTCGATTTTGGCCGCATCGGATTTTATCAGCTCCGCGGTGATATTTCCGGAAAAGGAGACCGAATTGAAGCTGTCGACATTTTCACTGATTATGGTTTGTTGCGAAAATACGTTCGCCACTGCAAACAGGACGCAGGCGACAAGTACCGGCAGTTTTTTCATATAAATGAGTTTTGCTTATTTAAACTGCAAGATAGTGTTTTTTTACCAAACCGGGTGTTCCCTTCATCCGATAATTTATACCTTTGGCTCTGTAAAATTGTCGTTATATCGCACTCGTAGTGGGAAAAGTAAAGATTATAAAAGCATCGGCGGGCTCGGGAAAAACTTTCCGGCTCGCCTATGAATATATATTGCGGCTCATCCGCGACCCGCTCAGCTATAAACATATACTGGCTGTCACCTTCACCAATAAAGCGACCGAGGAGATGAAACGCCGTATCCTCACCGAATTGAACACATTGGCAAACGGCGCTCCTTCGGACTATATGGCTATGCTTACTGCGGACACAGGGTATTCCTCAGGGGAAATTTCCCGTCGGGCTCTCGATGCCCGCACAGGAATACTCCACGATTACAGCAGATTTTCAGTCCTCACCATCGATAAATTCTTCCAGCGGATAATCCGTTCCTTTGTAAAAGAGCTCGGTATAGACCTTAATTTCAACCTCGAGCTCCAGACCGATAGCCTCGTCTCCAAAACGGCGGATACACTTATCGACCGTCTGGGCGAGGACGGCCATTTACGCAGATGGATCTCGGAATATATCGAGGAGCGGATAGAGGGGAACCAGCGTTGGGACATTAAAAGCGGGGTGGTCTCGATCGCCCGGGAGCTTTTCCGGGAAGATTTCAAAAAGATTGCCTCCCAGGCGCCGGAAATGGAGGTGATCCGGAAAGTGCTAAAGGAGGCGGGCGACAAATACCGCAACATTACCACAGCCATGAGAAGCGGGGCGGGGCAAGCCCTCCGGATTATCGAAGGTGCCGGTCTCTCGTACGAAGATTTTGCCTTCGGCAAATCGGGAGTCGGGGGATATATTGCAAAGGTCGCAGCCGGGCGGATAGAAGGATACGGTTCCAGGGTGGAAAAAGCGCTCGAATCGAACGAAGCATGGTGTGCCAGAACATCGCCGCTTCACGACAGCATCATCATGGTGGCACCGCACCTTAGGGAGAAGCTCGCCGCCATTTGCTCGATTTACCGTGAAAACTGCAGATTTATTTCCAGTTACGAGCTGCTGAAGGACAATTACCGCAGATTTGCCCTTCTGGGGAGTCTGGCCGTGATAATGGAGGAGATTTGTGCCCGGGAGGGTATATTGCCGATCTCGGAGACCAATAATATATTGGACAAATTGATATCGGGCAACGATTCGCCTTTCATTTTCGAGAAAGCGGGAAACCATTTCGACACCTTTATGATCGACGAATTCCAGGACACTTCCGGGATGCAGTGGGTTAACTTCATGCCTCTGCTTGGAAACGCCCTTTCGCAGTCTGAAATAACGCCCGTTCTTCTTGTGGGGGATGTCAAGCAGTCTATCTACCGCTGGCGGGGAGGGGACTGGCGCATCCTGGCGCAAGGAGCGGAAGAGCGTTTCGAGAACACAGACAGCGAAACACTCGAAACCAATTGGCGCAGCCGACCTGCGTTGGTTGAATTCAACAATTATCTCATCGGGAAAATCACGGATGCCGCCCATACGGCGGTTAACGAAGCCCTCGAAGAGGCGCAAAGATCAAATTCGATAAGTGCCGGGAAATGTTCCCAACTCGGGGAAATCATAAAAAAGGCTTATAGTGACCACGGACAACGACATTCCGGGAAAGGGGCTGGCGGACATGTAACAGTCACCTATTACGGTCTTAGCGGCGATGATGCCATACCTCCGGTTATCCGGCAAATAGAGGAGTTGCAGGATCGGGGATTCAGGGCCGGCGATATTGCGGTCCTGGTTCGCCGCAACCAAGAGGGAGCGGCAATTGCAGATATACTATTGAAACATAAAACAAAAAACTCCACTTCGAAATACTGTTACGATGTAGTTACCCAGGAGGCCCTCTTTATCGGGGCCTCCCGGGCCGTGAACTTTATTATTTCCTGTTTCCGTCTGTCCGAGGGTGACGAGTCGATTCCGGGAAAGGTGCAGTATAACAGGTTTTTGAATCGCGATTTCGGGGCCGCACTGCCGGAAAAAGAGGCTGCCTTCCTATCTTCGCTCCGATCTATGCCTCCACTAAAAGCATTTGAAGAAACCGTGATATTTTACGGTATGGGCACCCATGCCGATACGGCCTACCTGCAGGCCCTTCACGACCAGATTCTCGGGTGGACGGCAACGAGAATAGGAGACCTGCCGATGTTTGTCAGATGGTGGGATGAAAACGGGGCCGGCCAGTGTGTGAATGCGCCGTGGAGCGGTAACGCAATCACCATCGTGTCGATACATAAATCCAAGGGACTCGAATACCCCGCCGTTATAATTCCACACTGCGACTGGAACCTTGCTCCCCGCCCGCAATCACTCGTATGGACAAAAACCACGGAAGGCGGCTTCGAAAAACTCGGGAACGTGCCGGTTCCCTATGTCGAGAAGATGGGGAGATCCTACTTCTCCGAAGGATTTTTCGATGAGTTCGTAATGTCATGCGTCGATAATATCAATCTTTTTTATGTTGCGGCGACCCGTGCCCGGGACGAACTGCATATAATGATACCGAAAGTACCGAAACAGTCGCTAAGGATCAGTTCCCTTATTAAGGCCAGCCTCGATCCCGATAATTTACCCGAACACCTCGAGGCAAGCGTTACGGCGGCCGGTGAAGATGTAATTCTGAAATTCGGCCGGCCTGTGCGATATTCGTCACCGACTGATTCCGGCAATAATTCGGGAGCAGTGAACCTGCCCTTCCGATCCTATCCGAACAACGGAAGAATGAAACGAAAACGAACCTACCAAAGGTTCGAGGAAGAGGGAATATCTCCGGCGTCTACCCCCCGCGACCAGGGGATCCTGCTGCATAGTATCTTCGAAACCGCACTCGACCGGGAGGATATTTTCACCGCAATAAAATCTCTGGAGGTAAGCGGGCAAATTACCTGTACAGAAATGGAAAATTTGGAATTAATCGTAAAGGAAGCCCTCCGGAACGAGACCGTTTCCACCTGGTTCGACGGGAGATGGGATAAGGTATATAACGAAAAAGATATTATGGTCCCAGGTTCGCCCTTTCGGCGCAGGCCCGACCGCGTTATGGAATCGAAAGAAGAGATCGTGGTGGTGGATTATAAATTCGGTTCAATCCGGGATAGCAAACATACCAGGCAGGTATCGCATTATAAAAATCTGCTGGGGGAAATGAGCGGAAAAAAAGTTTCGGGTTACATCTGGTATGTGGGCCTTAACGAGGTGGTGGAGGTAGCCTGAGCGGTGTTGGTTCGTGGGCCGTACCGAACAAGGCTACTGGTAGAGACCCATCTCCCGGCCCTTTTGCAAAACGGCCTGGTAAGGATCACCGGGAAGGCCCAGAATCTTTGCAAAGGCAGGTTCTGTGTTGAGGCCCGACCTTTTCAGTTTTATTATTTCCACCCGGAACTTCTCCCCATATAGCCCTATCAGGGCATGCTCGGTTACCATATGTCTATAACCGTTTTGCTCACTTACTGGTATATCCTGTGCGAAAACCTCTATTGTCATCCCGTCGAAAATGAGATTGCATATAAAAGCCTCCCCGCTTTTCCGACATAAAAAACCAGTGCACCGGCTATATTGCTCCCTGAGTAACTTCTCGAGACTATCGAAGCCACCGGCTCTGCATATAATGTCTATATCGCTCCCCGGAATATCTATACCGATTGGGATCGTACCCACAACCACGGGCGAAAAGGGAGCCAGAATTTCCATTATGCGGCTGGCCCTAAGTACTGTATAGGTTTTCCGTTGTATATCGCTTCCTTCCTTTAGATATTCTATATCGGTAAAGTCAACCATCCTGTAAAATACAGGACAACCGCGAAAAAAATCGCGGTTGTCCGTGATATTGCCCGAAGGCATTTAGTCGTTCAAAGAAAACCTCTGGTAAGCAACGATTTCCACATCCTTATCCACGGACTTGATATAACCGTCCACGGTAAGTTTGGGGTTCTTCACGAATGCCTGATTTACCAGGGTCGCCTCACTGAAATACTTGCGGAGCTTTCCTTCGGCGATTTTGTCAAGCATATTTTCAGGCTTTCCGTCCAGACGGGCCTGTTCGCGGCCAATAGCGCGTTCGCGTTCGATAACATCCGCCGGGCAGTCTTTCTCACTGATCGACACGGGAGCCATTGCTGCCGCCTGCATCGCAACGTCGTAGGCAGCTTCGTCGGAGATCACCTTGCTGAAACCTACCATTGCACCGAGTTTCTTGTTGCTGTGGACATACACGATACACATCGGTGCCTCTATCTTGCCGTAGTAAGGAAGTTCCACTTTCTCACCGGTCTGTCCCGACTTTTCGGTTACGGCATCGGCTACCGTAACGTCTCCGAGTTTGGCGACTAGCAGGGCATCCATATCGGCCGCATCGGTCGAAATTGCAACATCCAGGATTTCCTGGGCCGTTTTCGAGAAATCGTCGTTCTTGGCTACGAAGTCTGTTTCGCATGCAAGGCATGCCATATAAGCCTTCGTTCCGCCAACTACTTTTGCAACCACCACACCTTCCGTAGCGGTGCGGTCGGCACGCTTGGCGGAAACCAGCTTGCCTTTTTCGCGGATGATTTCCTGCGCGCGGTCGTAATCGCCTTCGGCTTCGATAAGGGCCTGCTTGCAGTCCATCATACCCGCTCCGGTCATCTTGCGCAGCTTGGCAACATCTGCAGCTTTAATTTCCATATCTGTAATTTTTTATTTGTCTTTAAATACTTTAAGCGGCTCCGGCGGTTCCTCTTTGCCGGAAGGGCGCTACTCTTCGGAGTTGTCCTTTTCGGGAGCCTGCTCCACGGCCTGGGCAGCTTCGGGGCTGGCTTCCGCCTGTGCCGACTCGGCTTTTACGGCTTTGCGGATACGGGGCTTGGCCTCCTTTTCATCCTTATTGGGGACATTTTCGATTGCTTCCTTCTCCTTTTCAACCCGCCGTTCGTTGAGTCCTTCCGCAACGGCGGCCGTTACGGCTTCGATGACCACAGCGATAGATTTTGTAGCATCGTCGTTCGCAGGTATTACGTAGTCTATGTCGGTTGGATCGCAACAAGTATCTACCATGGCGAAGACGGGGATGCTGAGCCTCTTGGCCTCTTTTACGGCGTTAGCCTCCTTTTGCACGTCTACAACGAAAAGGGCGGCGGGAAGCCTCGTAAGGTCGGCTATCGAACCGAGGTTCTTCTCCAGTTTGGCCCTCTGGCGCGAGATCTGGAGCCTCTCTCTTTTGGAAAAATTGTCGTAAGTGCCGTCGGTCGTCATCTTGTCGATGGTCGACATTTTCTTCACGGCCTTGCGTATCGTGGGGAAGTTTGTAAGCATACCGCCCGGCCAGCGTTCGGTAACGTACGGCATATTCACCGCGGCCACTTTTTCGGCCACTATATCCTTGGCCTGTTTTTTTGTGGCTACGAAAAGTATGCGGCGGCCGCTCTTTGCGATCTGTTTCATCGCGGCGGCTGCTTCATCGATCTTTATCACTGTTTTATGAAGGTCGATGATATGGATCCCGTTTTTCTCCATGAAGATATATGGGGCCATTTTGGGATTCCATTTCCTTTTAAGGTGGCCGAAGTGGACTCCGGCTTCCAGTAATTGATTAAAATCAGTTCTTGGCATTGCTCTGTTTTTTCTCGATTTTTAATTCTCTTTTCTTCAACCCGCAGGTAGCGACCTTGTCGATCCCCGGGTTTTCCGCGGCTGGGCAACTTGGCGGTAGCGCTGCCTTTGTCAGGCTGCGATCCGCCGGGTTTGAAACCCACACCGTGCAGTGATCCGTACGCGGGCAGGATTAACGTTTGCTAAACTGGAACCTTTTACGTGCTCCGGGCTGTCCGGGTTTCTTACGCTCAACTTCGCGCGAATCGCGGGTCATGAAACCGTTTTTCTTAAGTATCGGCCTCCACTCCGGGTCGATTTCGACCAGGGCGCGTGCGATACCTAAACGAGCGGCTTCGGCCTGTCCGTGGATACCACCTCCCGCGAGGTTGATCTTAATGTCGTAATTTTCAGCCACGTTAAGAACCGTCAGGGGCTGCTTAACCACGTACTGGAAAATTTCGAGCGGGAAATAGGTGTCCAGAGACCTGTTGTTGATCATAATGTTGCCGGAACCGGCTTTCACGTAAACGCGTGCCACAGCGGCTTTCCTGCGTCCTACGGTGTTTACAACTTCCATACTCATTACTTAATCTCGTTTAATTTGATGGCTTTGGGATTTTGTCCCTCATGCGGGTGCTCTGCCCCCGCGTAGACCCTAAGATTTCTCAGGAGGGCGGCACCGAGGCGGTTTTTCGGGAGCATACCCTTAACTGCCTTCTCGATGATAAATTCAGGCCTGTTGCGCTTGAAGTAATCGGCAGGCGTTGCGAAACGCTGTCCTCCCGGATAGCCCGTGTGGCGCACATAGGTCTTTTGGGTGAGTTTTTTGCCCGTAAGTTTCACCTTCCCGGCATTCAGGACGATAACGTTATCGCCGCAGTCTACGTGGGGAGTGAAATCAGGCTTGTTCTTGCCCCGCAGGATCTTTGCCACCTGCGATGCAAGCCTTCCCAATACCTCGCCCTCGGCATCGATAATGACCCAGTCCTTGGTCACTGTCGCTGCGTTGGCGGATACGGTCTTGTAGCTTAATGAATCCACTTTCTCTACGATTAATTTATTAATACTTGTTTTGCGGAAACCCTTTCGGGCCCCGCCGATCCAATTACCCGTAATTTAAGGGCCCGCAAAGATAGCGATTTACAACGAACTTTTAAAATCCGCGCACGATTTTTTCGGCGGAGAGAAGTTTATTCGTAATTGGGATCAAAAAAATATACAAATATTTGACAAATGAATGGAATACTTATATATTTGCCCCCGATTTTTACCCTGAAATAAAGGGTATTACTAACTAAACTTAAAAAATAATTCTATGAAAAAAGTTATCCTGATCGCCGGCGTGACCCTCGCGGCACTTTTCATGAGTAGCTGTGCGTCGACCAAATCTCCTGTAACCGGTTTCGTTTATATGGATGTTAAAGCTCCCGAAGCAGTTACGGCAAACGGCAATTCCAGCAAGGTAGGTACTGCCAAAGTACAGAGTATTCTGGGTATCGTCGCAACCGGTGACGCAAGCATCGAAGCTGCCGCCACTTCGGCAGGTATCAGCAAGATCCACCATATCGACTATGTAGCCAAGAACATCCTCGGTATCGTGGCATCTTACACCATTTATGTTTACGGTGAATAATTGAAAAAAATCGGGCCGGCCGGTTTTGCCGTCTGCCGGACAAGTTATATCTTTGGAGATGTCCGGCGTTCCGGACATCTCCTTTTTTTGAAATTATGAAAAAACTCTTATTTATACTTCTAACCCTCGTAGCTTTCTCCGGCTCCGCCTACTGCCAAAATATAAAGAAAGCCTATATGGCCCGCCAGCAGGAAAACGGGACTCTCTATTTCATCGTACCGCAGGAAGTGTTTTCCAATAAGGAAAACGGGCCCTTAACTCTGGATATGGTCAAACTCTCCACGTCGGATACCGTGAGGTTGAATTTTACCGTGACCTGTAAAGACATCTCCCCCGTTGACTCCGTTTCCTTCGAAGCCTCGGAGATTACCACAAGAGTCCCCGTAGAAAAAATCTTTATCCGCCCCGCGAAAAAGTCTGCCTGGGAACACCGTTATTCTCTTCTTATACCCTACCAGGATATGAAAGATATCTTCGCCGCCGACCGATCACCTGCCGTTTATGTCCATAGTGGTGCGGTCGAGACGCGGTATGTAGCGAAGGATAAAATATGGAAGGGCTATTCGGAGAAGATTCGAACCATATTGTCCGTAATGTCGGCTAATTAAATCGAGCTGAGTCATAGATCTTCAAAGAATTCGGCAAGCGAAATATCGAAATATTTGCAGATGGCACTCAAAGTGCTCACCGATATGTTGACACGTGCCGTTTCTATCCGTGCCACATGAATCTGGGTATCGGCATAAACCATTTCCTGCGAGATTCCCCGCTGCTCCCTCAATCGCTTCATCTTCACGGCAATTCCCCGCAACAGTTCCTGATCCCGGATTTGCTTCATGGTACAAATTTGATGGCTCCGGCGTGCTTGTAGGCCGACGTATTTGTCAGTTTAATTTATTTTCAATAGCTTTACATGGCTTTTACGCCTTGTACCCTGTGAAAATAGGTATCAAAAAACATACTAAACCAACTTCTATTACAGCCATGAAAAGAATATGGAGCATAATGGGCAGCAGGTCGAAGTTTACCGGCGGTCTCGATGAGGCGGGAAAACTGGAGACCGTATTCATCGCCACTCCCCATAAACTTATAAATATAGAAGATATACAGTGTGTCCGGAGTACGGATGGGAATGTCCGCCTTCAATTTTATATCCGGAACCGGGGAAATGAGATAAGGTGTTTCGGCCTTAAACTAATCAATAATTTCGATCGCCTCGGGAATGAATACGATTACACTCTGTCGTTCGGCAGGGTCTCGACTTCTGACCGTACGATGCTCCATTATACCCTTCCCCATGACATACCCATAAAGGTCGCTGTCATTTTCGAAGGGTTAAAACCGGACGTTACGCATATCGCTCAAGTTAAATTCTCAGGTATTTGCCTCCATAACCGGCGCGATAACAAAAATTATAATCCCTCGGGAACTCTCCTGATGCGAAACATCCCTATAGCTGACCCCTCGGCCGGGACTGAAACGACCCGTGAGCCCAAAATAAATGACACCCCCTTGTCGCCCGGAAAAGGCTAATAACTATCTTTGCCTCTTCTAAACCCGATCCGCGTTTATGAACAGGCAAATACTTCGCCTTGCCATACCCAATATTATATCCAATATAACCATTCCCATATTGGGTATGGCCGACACAGCCATTGCAGGCAGGTTGGGCGGGGAGAGCACAATAGGAGCGATCGCAATCGGCACGGCGATCTTCGGATTTATATACTGGAACTGTGCATTTATCCGCATGGGAACGAGTGGGATGACGGCCCAGGCTTACGGCGCGGGAGATTTCCGGGAGACTGGCAACCTTCTCATACGCTCTCTGGCCGTTTCGCTCGGTATCGCCCTGCTGCTTTTAATATTCCGGCATCATCTCGGCAACTTTACCATTTGGGCTATGAAGGCCGGTGGCGATATAAAGGAGGATGTAGCCCGATATTTTTTCGTCCGCATCTGGGCAGCGCCGGCGACCGTTTCACTCTATTCGATCCACGGTTGGTTCATAGGGATGCAAAATGCAAAATTGCCGATGCTGGTAGCCATACTCCAGAATATCGTTAATGTATCGGCCAGCATCGTCCTTGTCTTTCCGATGGGGATGGGAATAGCGGGCGTAGCCTTGGGTACGGTTATTTCTCAATATTTCGGATTGGGACTTTCTTGTCTGCTATGGTTTATGCGCTACCGTGAAATCAGGGCACTCATTGACCTGAAAGCCGCATTACGGACAAAACCCATGCTGCGCTTTTTCGATGTGAACAAGGATATATTCCTCAGGACAGCATTGAACGTATTGGTTTATACCTTTTTCACCCGCTCATCAGCTGCAACGGGCGATCTTTTGATCCTTGCCACAAATTCCATACTCATACAGCTCTTCACCTTTTTCTCCTACATGTCCGACGGTTTCGCCTACGCGGCCGAGGCGATCACCGGAAGATTTACAGGGGCACGCGATTTCTTCCGGCTGAGGAAAGCCATAAAGTATATGTTCTTCTGGAGCCTGGGCATCGCATTATTGTTCGTGGGGGTATATATAATTTTCGGAAGCCGAATAGTGGGAATTTTCACCGATTCCGCAGAAATAATATCCACGGCCCGGCACTACCTCGGCTGGGTGATAATTGTGCCGCTGATCGGTTTCGCTCCCTTTCTGATGGACGGTATACTGATCGGTGCCACCCGAACCCGGATATTGCGCAATTCGATGTTCATAGCCGCGGCGGCATTCTTTTGCGTGTATTATATCTTTATCCCCAGCCTGGGCAATAATGCGTTGTGGTTGGCCTTCGTTGTTTTCCTCGTCGTACGGGGCGTTTCCCAATACACTCTTTCGGACAGGCTGAAAATACTTTACCGTGTCGAGGGCGGCAGGCCGACAGGCATATGACCCGTATTACCCTTCGTAGCCGAACCTTTTAAGCTGCCGGTCGTTATTGCGCCAATTGTCGCTGACTTTGACGTGCAGCTGGAGAAATACTTTCTTCCCGAGGAATTTTTCGAGTTCGAGGCGTGCCGCCGTGCCGACTTTTTTCAACATCTCACCTTTATGGCCAATGATTATCCCCTTCTGGGAATCGCGGGCAACATATATCACTGCCGATATCCGGTCGATGTCGGGCTCTTCTTTATATTCGTCTATGGCGATTTCGACGCTGTAAGGGATCTCTTTTGTGTAATTAATCAAAATCTTCTCGCGGATGATTTCCGAGGCGAAGAACCGTAGCGACTTATCGGTAAGGGCGTCTTTCGGATAATAGGGGTCGCCTTCGGGAAGGTTTGCAAGGATGAGGTCGAAAAGGCCGGCCACGTTAAAATTATTGAGGGCCGAAACAGGAACGATCTTCGCCTGCGGAAGCCTCCCCTGCCATAGTTCGACCAGCTCATCCAGTTTTTCAGGGGTAGTAAGGTCAATTTTATTTATTACCACGATCACCGGTATCCCGGACATTCCTATTTTGGCTACGATCCCTTCCGATGCCGTATCGGTCTTTTCGACCGTATCGGTAACATATAAAATAATGTCCGCATCCTTTACCGCGCCCTTTACGAATCGCATCATGGATTCCTGGAGTTTGTAGTTGGGTCGGAGTATTCCCGGGGTATCGGAATAGACGATCTGGAATTCGTCACCGTTGACTATACCCATTATCCTATGGCGCGTAGTCTGTGCCTTCGATGTAATGATGGAAAGTTTTTCCCCGACCAGGGAATTCATCAGTGTCGATTTCCCCACGTTGGGATTGCCGATTATATTTACGAAACCAGATTTATGCATGCCGTAGAATTTTCATGTAAAGATATATCTAAACTTGCAAAGACCGTACACCGTGTTGAAACGGCCGTGGTTTGGGCGGTCGGAGAAATGCAGTATCTTTGTCGGATATAAACTTTGCAATGGCTTCTTCCAATTTTGTCGATTACGTTAAAATATTCTGCCGCTCGGGTAAGGGCGGCAGCGGTTCCGCCCATTTCCGCCGGGAAAAGTTCGTGGCTTTCGGCGGCCCCGACGGCGGCGACGGCGGCCGGGGAGGAAGCATAATTCTCCGCGGCAACAGCCAGTATTGGACACTTATACACCTCAAATACAAAAGACATCTTTTTGCCGAAGACGGCGGGTCGGGAAGCGGAGCCCGCAGCAGCGGCAAGGACGGCCGGAATATAGTAGTCGATGTTCCCCTGGGCACGGTGGCACGAGACGCAGAAACGGGTGGTTTCATGGGTGAAGTGACGGCGGACGGGGAGGAATTGATACTTTTGAAAGGAGACCGCGGAGGGTTGTGAAACTGGCATTTCAAATCGGCAACCAACAAGTCTCAGCGCTATG
>JAJBVJ010000303.1 GCA_020859875.1 Rikenellaceae bacterium | reverse complement strand
ATCCCGGACGATGCGCCGCAGCAGGCGGTTGTCCGTGGTGGGAATGCGAGAGAGGTCGTCGAGTGTTATGGAGGTCAGGGCGGAGATGTATATCTTGAAGATATTATTGCCGTCTATATCCTTGGTAAGCTCGGGGTTGAGGCCGTGGATGCCTTCGATCACCAAAACCGAATTATCCTCGAGCCGCAGCGGGGTCTCGTGGAACTCACGTTTGCCCGTGATGAAATCGTAGCGCGGGATGTCGGCCGAGCCGCCGTTGAAAAGGGTGGTAAGGTTATCGTTGAAGGTCTCCAGGTCGAGAGCATACAGCGACTCGTAGTCGTACTCCCCGTTCTCGTCGAGGGGGGTCTTTCCCCTCTCCACGAAATAGTCGTCGAGCGATATTAGCACGGGCTGGAGCCCGAGTATGCGCATCTGGATGCCGAGCCGCTTTGCGAAGGTGGTCTTGCCGCTCGACGAGGGCCCGGCGATCAGCACCAGGCGTGCACCGCGCGAGAGGTTCTCCTCCTTGATGCGGTCGGCGATGCTGGCCAGCTTCTTTTCGTGGAAAGCCTCGGCTATCTTTATCAGCTCGCTGCTGTTGCCCTCGATTATCTTGTTGTTTAGCGATCCGATATTCGATACCCCCATGATGTCTACCCATGCCGAATATTCGGTGAAGATCTCGAACATCTTGTCCTGCGGCACAATATTTTCGAGCCGCGTCGGGTCGGTGCGCATCGGCACGGCGATATAGAGCCCTTTGTAGTATTTTCGAAGGTCGTACAGGTTGAGGCATCCGGTCGACACCGCGAGAGCCCCGAACATATAGCCCGATATGTCGGCAAGATGGTAGAGCGTCGAATAAAGCCTCGGGCGCGAGCGCAGCAGCGCCAGTTTGTCGGTGTAGCCCATATCCTCGTATATCTGCTCCGCTTCGCTGGTGAGCACCCGGTCGTGGACGATGGGGATGTTCTGGGCGATAAGTTCGTCCATACGGGCTTTCACTGCGTCGATCTGCTCCTGGGTGATGTCGTCGATTCCCTCGATCTCGGCATAGAACCCTTTGGAGACGGAGTGCTTGATCCTTAGCGAATGGCCGGGATGGACGTCCCTTACAGCCTTGCTGAGAGTGAAGAAGAGGGTGCGCTGGTAAACCCTCATCCCCTCGAAATGGGAAATGTCGATGAACCGTATAGAGACGGGCTGGTAGAGGCAGTAGTGGAGCTCCTTGAGGTTGTTGTTGACATAGGCGGCCAGGATAGGATGGCGGCACTCGAGCCTTATGATATTTATCACGTCGAGCAGGGACGTCCCCTGGGCCACGTGGAACTGCGTACCGGTATTTTCGCAAATTATTTTTATGGTCTTAGGCATGGGAAATTTCACTTTCTCGTTATATATATTCGACGGGCGCGAAGATCAAAAATATGTATATTTGTCAAGACTAACGTAAAAAAAACGGTAAATTATATGAGATACTGCCTGGCCCTGCTCCTGGGATTCATGCTCCTTCTGGGCGGAGGATGCGGCGAGCCCCAAAAACTGGTGATCGTCTCCACCAACGACATCCACTCCGCCGTGGACAATTTCCCCGCCCTGGCGACCCTTGTCGAGAGCTACCGCGCCGACCCGAGCGTCTCCGTGCTGGTCGTGGATGCGGGCGACCGCTGGACGGGGAGCCCCTACGTGGATATGGCCCCCGAGCAGTATAAACCCGTTATCGACCTGATGAATGCCGTAGGGTTCGACATCGCCACTTTCGGCAATCACGAGTGGGATAACGGTATCAATTTACTTGCCAAAAGGATGGGCGAAGCGGGCTTCGTAAACGTGCTAACAAATGCCCGTGCAGAGGGTACCCCGCTCGGTTTCGAACCTTACCGTATCATCGAGATCGACGGCCTGAAGATCGGTTTCACGGGTATGGTAACCACCGACGTCGACGGCCATCCGGACGGCAAGCTGGAAAATTTCGGCGGGATGGAGTTTTTCGATCCGTTCGAAACGGCGCTCGAATATGCGGGTATCGCCGACTCGGTGGGACTCTACATCCTTATTTCCCACCTCGGCTTTACGGCCGACTCCCTGTTGACCGTCGCCCGTTCTGAGATCGACCTTATAATCGGGGGCCACTCCCATACGGTGATCCCCGAGACCCTCGACATATCGGGCACCGTGGTGACCCAGACCGGCAAGAGCCTCGCCTATGCGGGCATTACCGAGATCACCCACCGCGGCGGCAGGGTCGAGAAGATCGCGAACCGCCTTGTGGCTCTCGACACCGTCGCCCATAAACCCGAGATTGCCGCTATGGTGGCCGAGATAAAGAACGAACCCTACCTGGCGGAAACAGTGGGCCGGGCGACGGCTCCATTCGACAGGATCGCCCTGATGAATCTATTTTCCGATGCCATGCGGGATGCCGCGGGGGCCGATATGGCATTCCATAACATGGGCGGCATGAGAATCGGCGACCTGCCGCAGGGCGATATCACAAAGGCCGACGTCTACTCCGCCGAGCCCTTCGGCAACACGGTGGTCACGGTCGAGATGACCCTTACAGAAATTGCCCAATTGATCCTTAACAAGTTCCACTCCGCAGGTAAGGCATCCCCTACCCTGGCCCTCTACCC
>JAJBVJ010000002.1 GCA_020859875.1 Rikenellaceae bacterium | reverse complement strand
GAACCCAAAAGGATCGGCGGGAACGGCACCCCGCCGGCTATGGCCGTAGACGGGGTGGCGAACGCGCAAAAAAGGGACGGGCTGGAGCGGTTCCGCCTGCAGTCTCTCGGCAAACTGCCCCGTCGGCTCCCCCGGGATCCGGCAAAGATGCATGTGGAAGTATTTGTGGAAGGGTACGAAGATGTCTCTTTCTGGCGCGGTATATTCGACGACTACGAATCCGAAAGCATCACCTTCGAAATAAACGTACCACCGCGGGCAGACCTGGCCAAAGGCAAAAAAGTCCTTCTGGGAATGTACGGCGAATGTTCCCCCGAGAGGCTCCTATGCCTGGACAGCGATTTCGACTACCTCTTCGGCACCGATACCCGGCAGAGCGAAACTGTGAACAGCACCCCTTATATGTTCCACACCTATGCCTACGCCACGGAAAACTACCTCTGCTATGCGCCTTCGCTGCATAACGTATGTGTTAAGGCGACCAAGAACGATACCCGCATATTCGATTCCGAGCGGTTCATAGCCGAATATTCCGCGATAATTTATCCTCTGTTTCTGTGGTATGCCTATTCTGCAAGGCATAGAAATGAAAACATCTTTACACTAAACGAACTGCGCAGCAGCGTTAAACTCAATTACCTGGAGATCGACGACAACGGCGCAAGTACCCTCAAATGGCTCGAGCGCCAGGTTTCGAAGAGGCTCGACCTTCTGGAAAAAAACCGTCCGGGATGGGATTCGCAGCTGGCCGCCTTCGGCCGGGATCTCGCCGAAAAGGGTGTCACTCCCGAAACTACCTACCTATACATGCAGGGCCATACCCTCATGGATAACGTAGTGATAATCATGCTCAATGCCGTTTGCGATACCCTAAAACAAATGAGCAACCTGCGCATCTCGGCATCCACCAAGACCGGCACCGCCCTGCGCAACGAGATCAGCAACTATAACAATGCCCTTCGTAACGTCCGCGATGTGCTTTTGGACAACGAATCATATAAGGATTGCCCGCTTTATGGACTGCTTCGCAGCGATATCGAGAATTATTTACGGGACATCGGGATGCTCGGTAAGAGCAGGCTGTAAAAAAAATTGAAGTTTTTATAATAAATTTGCATGTGGCGCGTTGTACGAACACGGGTTCGTAACCACCCGCTTCGACCCGGGACTATAACGGGCAACCGCCCTCAAACCATACTCAAAACCTATGAGCGAAGTAATAAATATCAAGGAACTGAACGAACGGATCGAACGCGAAAGCGTCTTCGTGGACACCCTGAACCTCGAGATGGGAAAGGTCATCGTAGGGCAGAAACACCTTATCGACACCCTTTTGATAGGACTGCTGTCCAACGGACACATTCTGCTGGAGGGGGTTCCGGGCCTGGCCAAAACCCTTGCTATCACTACATTGGCCGAGGCTGTGGATGCGAAGTTCAGCCGCATACAATTCACTCCGGACCTCCTTCCGGCCGACCTTATAGGTACGCTGATCTATTCCCAGCGTAACGAGGAATTCACCGTAAAGAAAGGGCCCGTGTTCGCCAACTTCATCCTGGCGGACGAAATCAACCGCTCTCCGGCGAAGGTGCAGAGTGCCCTGCTCGAGGCGATGCAGGAGAGGCAGGTTACCATCGGCGACGAAACCTATCCTCTTCCCCAGCCCTTCCTTGTACTGGCGACCCAGAATCCGCTCGAGCAGGGAGGAACCTATCCGCTTCCCGAAGCACAGGTCGACCGCTTTATGCTCAAGGCTAAAATCTCCTACCCGAAGAAACAGGAAGAGCGCGATATAGTTAGGCTGAACCTCGACGGGAAAGGATTTCCGAAGCCCAACCGGATCGTCACTCCGGACGCGATACTTAAAGCGCGGGGGGTTGTATCGGACGTATATATGGACGAGAAGATCGAGAAATATATAATCGACATCATATTTGCCACGCGCGAACCCTCCGAGTACGATCTCTCCCGGCTCGCCTCCATGATTAGCTACGGCGGTTCACCGCGTGCGAGCATATCGCTGGCAAAGGCCTCGAAGGCATACGCCTTTATAAAACGCCGGGGATATGTGATCCCGGAAGACGTACGCGCAGTGTGCCACGACGTACTTCGCCACCGTATCGGGCTCACCTACGAGGCGGAAGCCGAGAACGTCACCTCGGAAGAGATAATCACCGAAATTCTCAATAACGTCGAAGTTCCCTAACCCCACGGGTACGGTATCGGTTACCGCCCCACCGCTGTGCGCAGCGGCGGACGGTCTCACCGCGAAAAACTTATGGACAAAAACAGCGACATACTGGGGCAGGTTCGCAAGATCGAGATAAAGACCCGCGGACTTAGCAACGACATTTTCGCCGGGAGGTACCACAGTGCCTTCAAGGGGAGGGGTATGGCATTCAGCGAAGTACGGGAATACCGATACGGCGACGATGTGCGGGATATAGACTGGAACGTTACGGCACGCAATCGTTCGCCCTATATTAAAACCTATGAGGAGGAGCGTGAACTTACGATGATGCTGATGGTCGACGTCAGCGGTTCCCGTATGTTCGGTACCACCGACAAACTCAAAAAGAACGTTATTACCGAGATTGCGGCCGTGCTGGCCTTTTCCGCCTCGGAAA
>JAJBVJ010000018.1 GCA_020859875.1 Rikenellaceae bacterium | reverse complement strand
CCGCACCCGTAGCGCCCATGGTGCATATGGCCGTAATTAATATGGCTTTATATATATTTTTCATTTTCGTTCGATTCTTGGGTTATTAGTTGTTGTCGTCACTCCCGCTGACATGGATACCCCCGGTCTTACCGATCTTCAGGTTCAGTACAAGCTCGTGGGAAGAGTTGAGCGCAGGGGCATCCTCTATCCCCACGGCAACGAAATGCAGAACTAAATTCCGGGCATATTTCATTTTATCCATATCCTCTTCCGATATAGGGAAAGAAACCTCCGTTACCGATGGCTCGTCGGGGGAGACCGGTCCCGCTATCTTCCGGGAAGGTATGGTGATTCCCACCGGATCTCCCGCGCTGTCGGTGATTATCATTGTCAAATCGAAACCGAGGGGAATGGCATTGATTGCGGTGCCGAATATATCGGCCGTCCCGCCCGTGAAGAGATAATCGACTATATCCCCGTCGAAAGCATTTTCGATTTCCTGCCGGGTTACCGCATAGAAATCCGATGCCGGGGCGAACGGTATCTCCAGAGTGTACCCGAGTGTTGCCTGCCCCCCTTTGGGAAAGAACATAGTGGTTGCACCCGGCTCGGGTGCTCCGTGGCCCGAGATGTAAATATATTCGCGCGAATTTTTTATAACCTCGTTCAACCCTTCTGCCCGGGCAAAAACGTACCCGTCACCGTAGGGACGGGTCTCCCCGATCCAGAATTTCTCCGATGCCGTACTTTGCGGATTTTCCGCTCCGGGAACCACTATATCATCCACCTCGACGGGGTCTGCGGCCGAGTCCGAATAGATATCGAGCGACACCGCTACGGGAATCCCCATATTGCTTTCCGATTCCACGATAAAATGGGGATCGCGGAAACTCAGCAGAGCTCCCCCTTCGAATATATCTTGCAGACCGCTTATGTCGGCACTTGCCGGGGAAAAGGTAAAATCGAGATCGAAAAGACCGTAAATAACCGCGTAATCGAGCTCTTCGAATCCGACCGAGAAGCCGGCCGCCGCCGCTGCTCCGGTACTTATATCGGCTCCCGACGGCACATCGATATAACCCGAGATGGAAACTTCATTGCCGCCGGTAAGGTCGACGACCTTTATGGGAACAGTAATATCGGCCGCTACCCGGCCACCTATATCGAATTGCCAATTTATAATCGCTCCCGATGCCGTCAATCCGGCCGGCAAAAGACTTCCATCCACTTCGAAACCCGATGGAAGCTCGATGTCGAGGGCCGCGGTGCCGCTGCTTACCATTAAGTCGGTCAGGGTCATGGATATGCGCATCAGCGACTCAGTCGCCGAAGTGTTGAATTCCGCGCGGTACAGGCTCAGGACATACTGGTTTCCTGTTATATCGAGATTGGTCGCCGATCGGGGAACAGTTATATTACCACCGGGAGATACCCCGCCGGCGATACCGCTTAAATTGACAGGGGGAAGGATAAACGTTTGGTTGACTACGGCCGGGGATTCTTCCGGAACGGCATAAATCATATCGCTGAAACGAGCTACATAATCTCCGTCGGCATCCTGGAATATCTCGTCGACCGAGTCCACATCGAGAATGTCGGAGGCGGATACAACGGCTCTTCCGAGCGGGATAGTCCATGTATCTCCGGCATAGAGATGGTCGGTATCGAGGTCGCTCAGATCGTAGCCTTTTTCGATACATGCCGGCATAAGAAATAAAACGGGAATAAGCGGAATACAATTCCGCAAGGTGATTTTGAGAATCATAAAGTCGGGGTTAGGGGTTATAAATCGTGCAAATATAGATAAAAAACCAAAATTGTATAATAAAACGAATATCGGGCGGGACATTCGGGGAGGCGACCCGGGTTTGAATTAATCGCCATGACTAAAAGTCGGGTACATTTATGATATCGCCCGTTTAAGATACCGGCGGAGCACGAAAAAGGGGGACTTGTCATGCCCCCCTGCTGTTAAACACTAAACTTTTCAGAATCTGCTCCCGGCCGGTTTTCATCATCTTTAACGAAACATCCGAGAAATAACTGGTTATCCGCAGCATTTATAGCTTGCCAGCTTACTCAACCTTCCAACTAATAATAAGGTCGGGGTTGCGGAACCACCTTTAAAACATCCAGGCATCCCGGCCTCCCGCCGGGGCTTTCCGTTTACCTGTTATTACTTATTTTCCATTACATTCGCCCTTACGGGAAGCCTTTACATCTTGACATCCAAAAGCATCAGGGCCTCGAAGCAGTATTCTTTTTAGTTGTTCTGATTTACTTCGTTAAGGATACGCATCGCACAGTCGAGGATCGCCGTATCGTCGAGCGTTACCACCCCGCCGTCGGGGCCGCTTTCGAAATGTACGCCCTGGGGCGATCCGGCATCGAAATGGCGCCCGCCGAAATAGTTGCGTACCGAGTCTACGTCGAGTCCCAATTCGTCTGCGATGCGTTTCGAGCTGCCGCTGGGCAGCCTGTCCTTTATACGACGCAATTCATTAAACGTTATAACCATGTCCTTTGTGAGTTTAAGTTAATGTTTCAGGTTTTTGCTAAGGTGTCAAATTCAATCGATAGGCGGTGGATTTAAGGTCGATTATAATATTTAAATGCGTCTGTCCGCGGCAGGGTTTCCTGACTTAAACTGCTCAAATTCTTTGCCAGACCATCCCCCGGGACAAAGGCTTTTCACCCGCATTAAAAATACAATTTTTATCCGAAAAAACAAAACAGGAAATGCGCAAATTTACTCCTTCCTGCGGTAATGTTCAAAAATTGCGACGATTTGTCATATCGGCAGGGCACGAGACTGACATTTTTTGCATTATTGTCATATGCAGGGCCCAAATTCCGGCCCGAAAAGCGTTGGCATAAAGATTGAGAATTTATTGTACGGTACGCCGGCCGGAAAGGCCGCCTAAATATGTGTAAACTCAAAATAATAAGATAATACTATGGCTAAAATCATTGGCATCGACCTGGGTACGACCAACTCGTGTGTTGCGGTAATGGAGGGTAACGAACCCGTAGTTATTCCCAACAGCGAAGGGCACCGTACCACCCCGTCCATCGTAGCCTTCACCGAAGGCGGCGAGCGCAAAGTGGGCGAACCTGCAAAGAGGCAGGCTATAACCAATCCCCACAACACCGTAGCTTCGATCAAGCGGTTCATGGGGGAAACCTACGACCAGGTAAAAAATGAAATAGGGCGGGTATCGTACAAAGTCGTCAAAGGCGACAACAATACCCCCCGCGTAGATATAGACGGAAGGCTTTATACCCCTCAGGAAATCTCCGCCATCATTCTCCAGAAGATGAAAAAGACAGCGGAGGATTACCTGGGAACCACCGTGGACGAGGCGGTCATCACCGTCCCGGCCTACTTTTCCGATTCCCAGCGCCAGGCTACCAAAGAAGCCGGCGAGATCGCGGGGCTTAAAGTGAGCCGTATCATAAACGAGCCCACGGCCGCCGCGCTGGCATACGGTCTCGACAAGAAAAGCACCGACCAGAAGATCGCAGTATACGACCTGGGCGGCGGCACCTTCGACATCTCCATCCTCGAACTGGGCGACGGAGTGTTCGAAGTGAAGTCCACCAACGGCGACACCCATCTCGGCGGGGACGACTTCGACAATGTGATAATCGACTGGATGGCCGAGGATTTCCAGAGTCGGTACAACATCGACCTGCGCCGCGACCCGATGGCGCTGCAAAGGCTCAAGGAAGCTGCGGAAAAGGCCAAGATCGAACTCTCCAGTTCGACCACAACGGAGATAAACCTACCGTACATCATGCCTGTGGACGGCACCCCGCAGCACCTTGTAATGACCCTTACGCGGGCAAAATTCGAACAGCTGGCCGACAAGCTGATCCGCGCCACCGTGGAGCCCTGTAAAAAGGCGCTCAGCGATGCGGGACTCACTGCCAGCCAAATCGACGATGTAATCCTGGTGGGCGGCTCGACCCGTATACCGGCGATCCAGAAGGTCGTGGAAGAGCTATTCGGCAAGGCACCTTCCAAAGGTGTAAACCCGGACGAAGTGGTAGCGATAGGTGCCGCGATACAGGGCGGCGTACTTACCGGCGAGGTGAAAGATGTGCTCCTTTTGGACGTTACTCCGCTCTCGCTCGGTATCGAGACACTTGGCGGCGTGTTCACGAAACTGATCGACGCCAATACTACCATTCCCACCCGCAAGAGCGAAACTTTCTCCACGGCGGCCGACAACCAGCCCTCGGTAGAGATAAACATCTGCCAGGGTGAACGACCCCTCGCCCGCGACAACAAGTCGATCGGCAGGTTCCACCTCGACGGCATACCGCCCGCACCGCGCGGCGTACCGCAAATCGAAGTGACCTTCGACATCGACGCCAACGGTATCCTCAACGTATCGGCGAAGGATAAGGGCACGGGAAAAGAGCAGAAGATCCGCATCGAAGCCTCTTCCGGCCTTACCGAACAGGAGATCCAGAGGATGCGCGACGAGGCGAAAGCCAATGAGGCCAAAGACCGCGAAGAACGCGAAAAGATCGACAAGATAAATGCGGCGGATTCACTGATTTTCTCGACCGAGAAACAACTCTCCGAGTACGGCGACAAGATACCGGGCGATAAGAAATCGGCTATCGAGTCGGCTCTCGGTAAACTCAAAGAGGCCCATAAGTCGGGCGTGGTGGCCGACATCGACTCCGCTACCAAAGAGCTCAACGATACATGGCAGGCCGCTTCACATGATATTTATTCTGCCCAGCAGGCCCAGGAAGGAGCGGCCGGAGCGGCCGGGGGCCAGGCGCAGGATGCCGGAACCGGCAGCTCGAACGGCGGCGACAATGTGACCGACGTCGAATTCGAGGAGGTCAAGTAACCACTGCCTGACACTGAAAGTTATTATACCCGAGGGGCCCCTACCGTTATGGTAGGGGCCTCCTTTTTTTAAACTGTTGGTTTATAAGGGTTAATTATTATCTTTGCTTAGGGTTTGAGGGAAATCGCACATTTAGGCAGCCTCGGTATGGTAAACCCTATGGTTCGAAAATTGCCGTTCAATAACGCTAAAAGGAGTTTTGAAAACTAAAACCGACGCTTATGAAGTTATATATGGCCGCGGCCCTCGCTGCGGTGACCGCACTCACCTTTTCCGGCTGCAGGCATGGTATGAAGACTAAACAGGCCGGATATTCGGGCGAAGACATTTCGCGCAATATAGAGATTCTGAGGGACAAGACCACAAAATCCGCCTCAATCTCCATCGGGGAGGATATGGAGTGGGCCCTCTATGCCGGCAAGAGCGTCGAGGATATAGACCTGAAGGAGGCCATCGAGTCGGGGCGCGCCGACGGCCAGTTCCCGGTGGATGTCGACCCCACGGTACGGAGTTATTTCCAGGTGGTGACCCCCGAGGGTCAGGCTATATTGGCGGAGAGGGTTCTGCCGATGGCCGGGGGTTACAACTTCCGCGATATGGGCGGTTACAGGATGGCGGACGGGCGCTACGTAAAATGGGGCAAGCTGATCCGTTCGGACGAACTGAGCACCCTGACCGACGAGGATCTTGTCTATCTTGCAAGCGTGCCTGTGGTCTCTGTAGTGGACTTCCGCTCCGAAGAGGAAATTTCCAAAGCCCCGGACAGGCTTCCCGAAACGGTTATGCACCAATACGCCTATTCCGTAGCGCCGGGCAATATATCGGCAAGCATATTTGCAAAGATGCCCTCCGAGCAGGAATCCGTCGAACTTATGGAGGAGACCAACCGGCTGCTGGTAACGGACGACAGCGTGGTGGGCCAGTACCGCAGGTTCTTCGAACTGCTGGCAGACGAGCAGCATCTCCCGCTGCTCTATCATTGCACGGCCGGCAAAGACCGCACGGGCATAGCCTCGGTCCTTATACTTTATGCCCTCGGGGCCGACGACCAGACCGTAATGGACGATTACATGCTTTCTTACGAATATGCCCGCGCAAAATACGAACCGGTGATCAACCGGTTTCCCGATCTTGCACCACTTATGGAAGTACAACCCGGGTACCTCGGTGCGGCACTCGACCAGATTACAGGCAAGTACGGTTCGGTAGAGGCCTTCCTGACGGATGTTCTCGATGCCGATATAGAGAAACTCCGGGAGTTATACCTTTATTAATAGGTATTAACATGCGGATTCACGATTCCATCCCGTAAAAGAAGGTACCATACTTGCTCTGTCTCATGGCATAACCATCTAATGTTAATGCCATGAAAGACAAATTGAGGGACGGGCTGAAAAACCCGCTCACCATTTATCCGCACACCCGGTTCCCCATGCAGAAGCAGGATCCCCCCGGGATCCAGGCCGATATGACCCCTATTCCCGACTGCGGGGAAGAGAGTTATATTGGCCACGGCAGGCTGGAGGGCCGCAAGGCCCTCATTACGGGGGGCGATTCCGGTATCGGACGGGCTGTCGCCATAGCCTTTGCACGGGAAGGGGCGCAGGTAGCTATCAATTACCTCGAAGAGGAGGAGCGGGACGCCCGGTCGCTGGCCGAGCTGCTGAGTGCCGAAGCAAAAGAGATAATCCTTATCCCCGGGAATCTCAGGGAAGAACAAGTTTGCGAGCGGATCGTAAGGGAGGCGCACGATAAATTGGGCGGCCTGGACATACTCGTCCCGAACGCCGCGGTACAGACCGCGCAGGAAGATATACAGGATATCACAGGGGAGCAGGTGCGCCGAACGTTCGAGACCAATATCTACGCTCCGATATTCCTCTGCCGCACGGCTGTCCCGCTGCTGCCGGCCGGCTCGTCCATAATTTTTACCGGCTCCGCCGAATATTACACCCCTAACAGGTTCCTGCTCGATTATGCCGCTTCCAAATCGGCCGTGGTCGCTTTCAGCATCGGGCTTGCCAAGCAAGTAATAGATAAGGGCATCCGGGTAAATACCGTCTGCCCCGGGCCTGTATGGACTCCGTTGGAAGTATCGGGGGGAAATCCCGACGAATGGATACCCAAGCACGGGATCGACACCCCTTTCAAGAGGCCCGGACAACCCGTGGAAATGGCCGGGGTCTATGTCTTCCTCGCCTCGAACGAAGCGACCTATGTCTCGGGGGAAATTTACGGGGTGACCGGATTGTTGAGCGCCCATTAAGAGCCGACGAGAATGAAGGAAGGCATTTCATATGCGGGCGGGTTTCTGCTTATAGGAACTTATACCGACTCCGGAAAGAGCGACGGAGTTTATGTTTACAGCTTCGACGCGACGGACGGTGTGGGCCGGTACCGCGGGTCGGCAAAGGTTACCGACCCTTCGTATATTACCCTGGACAATCAGCAGCGGCACCTTTACTGCGTGTCCGAGGGCACGGCACCGTCTTTAGTAAATGCTTTGCGGTTCGACGCCGCTTCGGGCGGTCTCGACCCGATAGACAGCATCGAAACCCGGCAGGAGGGGCTGTGCAATATTATCGTTTCGCCGGACGGGGGATATATAGTAACTTCCAATTACGGCTCGGGAAGCCTCAGCGTTTTCGAAATCCCGGCGGACGGGTCGGCCGGGCCCGAGATACAAACGGTAAAATTTACCGGCTCGGGGCCCGTTGCAAAGAGGCAGGAGGCCTCCCATATCCACTGCGCGAGGTTTTGCCGCTGCGGGAAATATATCTTTATCACCGACCTTGGCGGCGACGCCATTTACCGCTACAACGTCTCTCCCGGAAGCGGCAAATATCTCGATGAGGCCACCCTCCGGGTGTTCAAAATGGAACCGGGCTCGGGCCCGCGCCATTTTGTTTTCGACAATGAAGGACGGTTCTTTTATCTTGCCAACGAACTTACTGCCTCGGTCACGGTCTTTTCCTTCGTAAAAGGCGAAATATCCCCGATCCAGGAACTTGCTGCAAGCCGTAACGGCACGGGCGACGGCGGGGATATAAAAATCTCCCCCGACGGCAGGTACGTCTGTATGTCCGTACGCGAAAACGGCGACGACGGAATAGCGATCTACCGTAGGGATTTCCGGACAGGACTGCTCGAAGCGGCCGGCTACCGTACCACCGTGGAGCATCCGCGCAGTATAGAATTCTCGCCGGACGGAAGATACCTCCTTGCAGCCGGGATGAAGGCGGATGCAGTGCAGGTATTCGAGTGCACGGAAAGGGGTTCGCTCCGGGACACCGGAACGAGAATAGACGTCCCCTCCCCCACCTGCCTGATATTTACAAAATAATTGTCTGCACGGCAACCGGAGAAAACCCCGGACTCCTTACGGTGTCCGGGGTAAATCCTTTGCAGCGCGGCGGTCTTTCCCAAGATAACCGGGCCGCGACCTCTAAAACTAAAAACTACTAACCTATGAATGAAAAAACTTTACGTAAAGAGAACGAACCGGGGTCGGGAATATTCCCCCCACAGCGACCTATATCAACCAAAGGCCGGATCATCACCCCGAAAGGGGTTTCGGCAAGATTAAACCCGGGGGGAAGGAAACCGTCCCGCGGTAGAGAAAGTTTAAAGGAATTTTTTAAGCCTGTCGCGCAATATCTTGAGGCTTTGCTGGATCCGGTAATCGACGGTCTTTGCCGAGACGTTCAGCTTTTCGGCTATGTCGGTATAGGTTTTTTTATGGAACCTGCTCATTACGAAGGCTTCCCGGTATGTTTCGGGCAGCTCTTCGATGGCTTTGTCTATGTCCGATTTCATCTCTTCGATAACCGGGAAATCGTAGTTCTCTATCTGGGCCACGATCTCCTCCCGCAGACTACCGAAAACCCTCCGCTGCATATCCTGGTGGTTTATCGACACGATGCAGCGGTTGCGCACGGCCCGGAAAAGGTATGCGGAAAGATTCATATCGCGGGAGAGCATCCTGCGGTTCTCCCAAATCCACAACATCAGATCCTGGACGATATTTTCCGCATTGCCCTCCGAAACGAACTGCCGGGCATAGGCACAAAGGTTGGGATAGTATTTCAAAAAGATGCCTTCATAAGCCTTCATATCGCCCCCGATGAGGTTTGACAACAGAGCTGTGTCCGGCTTAGGCTTAGTTCGGTTCATATTGCAAATCTAAATCTTTCCCGCGGATTCAGCAAAGGGCCGGGTGCAAATTTCAAATATAGACATTCCGGCCGCAGCTTTTTTCAAGGATTGTATTTATTAACTCTTTTTTTATTTAAAATATTCCGAATTGCCGGATAGATTAGTAAATTCGCATGGAAACAAATTATGGACACAGACCGAGATATATACGCTTTACTGGATTCATATTCCAGGGGTGAACTCTCTTCGGAAGAGATCTCCGCCGTGGAAAAATGGATAGGCGAATCCGACGGCAATAGGGAAATAGCCGGGGATATTTTAAAAATAAATTTTTTAACCGACACGCTCGACCCCAGCGGGGAGACAAAGGCACGCCTTGCATTCGACCAGGTCACCTCGGCGATCCGCCGCCGGAAGATCGGTAAAGCCCTGCTCCGAGTCAGGCAGGCTGCGGCCGTGGTGGCCTTACCCCTGCTGGTGGTATGTACATGGCTTTTTATCTCCGTCAGGAAAGAATACAATGCCGATATCGAAATACACTCGGCCACCGGAATGATCAGCAGTGTCGTACTTCCCGACAGCACCCGGGTGTGGCTCAATTCCAATTCCACGCTGATTTATCCCGCCCGTTTCACGGGAAAAGAGAGGCGGGTAGCCCTCGAAGGGGAAGGATTTTTCGAAGTCGCGCCCGAGAAAAAACGCTTTATCGTGGATGTGGGGCCGGCAAAGATCGAAGTTTACGGAACGAGGTTCAACATCGAGGCCTACCCCGATGCACAGGATATACGCGCCATGCTGGTGAGCGGAAATATCGGCGTGAATTATGAGGATCTCCGCGGCGGAACAACCCTTGCCATACTGGAGCCGGGTCAGATGCTCACATACAACCGCTCCGGCAGGCACATTTGGACAAGTACGGTAGATACGGAAGTGGAGACCTCCTGGAAGGGGGGGGGGAAAAGCCGCATATGGGTAGACGCCGCGGCAGGGGCACAGAGAATGGTCGGCAACAAATACAACGTCAACTTCATGATCACTGATGCGGCCCTTCTCGACCATACATTCATGGGAACATTTTCCGGCCACACCCTCGATGCCGTGCTGACCAGCTTCACGCTATCTTCCGATATTCATTTTCGTAAAGTTCCCCAGCAAAACGGAGGGGAATATACGGGCAGGGAAATTATCGAAGTCTACTGATCTTGCGTGAAGCCGGGAGACCGTAACGGGTCATTTTTTTGAGCCCTCCGGGTTATGAACCGATCCGAAAAAGCCCTAAATTCGCAGACCGAACCGTCACTTATAAATATAATCCGTCATGCATATAATCCGTAATTTACTTTTCGCGGCTACAATTTTACTGCTCGGGGGATGTTCCGGGAACAACCGGCCGAGCATCTACGACAATATAATCCCGCTTCCGGACAAGATAGTGTCAGGAAAAGGCTCCTACACAGTTCCCACCGGGGCCACGATCGCTTATACGACCCCCCAGCTGCAGACCGCCGCCAATTACCTTGCGGACGGGCTGAGCGATTTCATACTCATCGATTCGGTCAGGGAGGGCTCCCGAGGCGATATAATCCTGCGGTTGGGAAATACCGGCAGAGCCGAAGGCAGCTACGAGATTACCATTGAAAAGAGTGGAATCGAAGTGGTTTCCGGGAGCTACGGCGGCATCATATCCGGCGCCTCGACCCTTTTGCAGGCGGTGGAACTGAGCGCCGGGACAGGGAACGGGCTCCCCGTAGTACAAATCTCGGACACGCCGCAATACCAGTGGCGCGGCATCATGCTCGACGTTGCCCGCCACTTTTTCGATGCCGGTGAAGTCAAACGGCTGCTGGACTGGATGGCCCTCTATAAATTCAATAAATTCCACTGGCACCTTACCGACGACCAGGGATGGCGGATATACCTGGACAGCTACCCGCAACTGGCCGAGAAGGGTGGGTTCCGAACCCCGAACAACCACGACCACGAGTGTCTCGAGAGGGCAGTGGAAGAGGACAATCCCTATTTCCTGCTGCCGGCCGACCGCACGCGCATAGTCGGCAGGGACACCATTTACGGGGGTTATTACACCAAAGAGGAAATCCGTGAAATCGTGGATTATGCCGCCGCAAGGGGTATCGACGTGATTCCCGAAGTCGATATGCCGGGCCATTCGATGCGTACGCTGATGTATTTTCCTGAGCTCTCCTGCTTCGACAATGTCGGATGGGGAAAAACCTTTTCCACCCCCTTGTGCCCGGGTAAGGACGAGACCCTGGAGTTTTGCAAGAGGGTGTGGGCCGAGGTTTTCGAACTTTTCCCCTATCAATATGTACATATAGGTGGCGACGAAGTCGAAAAGGACAATTGGCGTAAATGTCCGCATTGTAAAGCGAGGATGGAAGAGTACGGGCTCGAAAACGTGGAGCAGCTGCAATCGTGGTTCATAGGCTACATGGAGGATTTCTTCACCGCCGGCGGGAAGAAGATGATCGGCTGGGACGAGATGCTCGAAGGGGGGCTCTCACCCACCGCAACGGTACTTTGGTGGAGGTCGTGGGTGCCGGACGCCGTCGATCGTGCCACGGCACAGGGAAATAACGTGATACTCGTTCCGAACGAATACCTCTACTTCGGCAACAAGCAGGATCGCAATACGCTTCTCAAAACCTATAAAGCCAATATAGTTCCCGACGGACTGAGCGACGCCCAGAAATCCCTTATTCTCGGAATACAGGGCAACCTGTGGACAGAATTCGTCCCGACGTTCGAAAGGGCCCAGTATATGTATTTCCCGAGATTCCTCGCCGTGAGCGAACTGTGCTGGAACAGCATAGAAAGGAAAGACCCGGAAGCATTTATGGGAAGGGTAAATGCCCACTATCCGCTTTTGGACAGGCGCGGGATAAAGTACCGGCTTCCCGATTTCGACAATATTTACGACCGGAACGTCTATGTTGGCCCGGGGGAAGCGGTTGCAGCACCCACGCTTCCCGTAGAGGGAATAACTGTACGCTATACCCAAGACGGCACTTCCCCCGACCGGAACTCCCCGCTCTATACCGGCCCGATCTCTTTCGATTCCGACCGGGTGCTCAAATTCCGGACGTTTTATCCGGACGGCTCGCCGGGCGATATTACCGTGGCCCCCTATTACGGAGTCGAACCCTTCGAGGCGGTCGATATTCCGGAAGGGGAACTCTCACCCGGTCTGATTGCCGCGCTGTATGCTTTCGAAGGGGAGTCGAGCAGGGATATAGCCACAAGTCCCTATATAGGAGAATTCGTAACCCCGTACGTTACGATCCCGGACGGGGCGGCGCTTCCGATCGGACTGATATACACCGGGTATATCGACATTCCCGAGGACGGTATTTATACATTTTACCTCAATACCGACGACGGGAGTATGCTCTACATCCACGGTGAGCCGGTGGTCGATAACGACGGCATGCACTCCATCCTCGAAAAGACGGGCCAGGCGGCCCTCTGGAAAGGACTCCACCCCATAGAGGTACACTATTTCGACCCCAACGGTGGAAGCGTCGAACTCGGGATCATAGACGACGACAACAAACGCAGGGAACTGGGGCCCTCCTGGTTCCGACACTGAAGCTGAAAACCCACCTAAAATCAAATAAATGAAAACCAAGCAAATATCGGTATCTCTTGCGACTATCTCCATAGCCGTGGTACTGCTTACCCTGCCGGTCTCATGCGGGCGCTGCGGCAAGGCCGATACCGTGAAACTTACGGATTACGTCGACCAGTATATCGGCACGGGCGACCACGGCCACGTCTTTATGGGAGCGAACGTTCCCTTCGGATTCGTCCAGCTTGGGCCCACGAGCATACCCGAGGTGTGGGACTGGACGTCCGGCTACCACATCACCGACACCACCGTAATCGGCTTCGCCCATACCCACCTCAGCGGGACGGGAATCGGCGATCTGAGCGACATTTCTCTTATGCCCGTCACCGGGCAGGTGACCCTGGCCCGCGGAAGTCACGACGATCTGCAGTCGGGCCAATGGTCGTACTTCTCCCGGGCCAGTGAAAAAGCACATCCGGGCTATTACGCCACCCGGCTCGACCGCTACGGTATAGATGTGGAATTGACGGCAACCAAAAGGGTCGGGTTCCATAAATACACCTTCCCCGAAAACGGCGATTCGCGTATAATCATCGACCTGGAAAACGGCCACTGCTGGGACAGGCCCACCGACTGCTACCTCGTGCAGGAATCGGACACGACTGTCTCGGGCTACCGCTACTCGACCGGATGGGCCGACGACCAGAAAATATACTTTACGGCCGTTTTCTCACGGCCGATGGAAGGCTTCATAGTTTCCGAAAAGAACGACATACGGCCCGGAACCGAGCTCCGGGGAGAGAGGATTTACGGACAGGCGCTCTTCGCAACTTCCCAAGGCGAAGATATATTTGTGAAGGTAGCCCTTTCGCCCGTGAGTATCGAAAATGCCAAAATGAACTTGGCGGGGGAACTTCCCGGATGGGATTTCGAAGGTACGATCTCGGCTGCCGACCGGGCCTGGGAAAGGGAGCTTTCCAAAATTAGGATCGAAACCGGGGACGAGTCCATTAAACGGATCTTCTACACCTCCATGTACCATAGTATGATAGCCCCCTCGGAGTTTTGCGACGTGAACGGCGACTACCGCGGGGCGGACGGCAAAATCTACCGGGACGCGGATTTCGTTAATTATACGACTTTTTCGCTTTGGGACACCTACCGGGCGGCACATCCGCTTATGACTATTATCCATCCCGAGAAGGTGGACGATATTATAAACACTATGCTGAAGATATACGAACAGCAGGACAAACTGCCGGTTTGGCACCTGATGGGATGCGAAACGAACTGCATGGTGGGAAACCCCGCTATCCCTGTGGTTGCGGATGCGATCCTGAAGGGATATGACGGCTTCGACAAAGCCCTTGCATACGAAGCGATGCGCAGGTCGGCTACTCTCGACGAAAGGGGTCTCAAGGAGTTGAAAGAGTACGGTTATATCCCCTACGCCAAAATGGTGGAAGCGGTCGGTAACTGCATGGAGTATGCAATCGCGGACTGGGCCCTGGCACAGGCCGCCCTCGAGATAGGCGACCGTGAGACGGCCGATTATTTCCTCGAGCGGAGCAAATCCTACCGCTATTATTTCGATCCCGAGACCGGTTTTATCCGCGGTAAATCTTCGACGGGCGACTTCCGCACGCCGTTCGACCCCTTCGAATCGGTACACTACGTTTCGGACTATACCGAGGGTAACGGATGGCAGTACACCTTCCTTGTCCCCCACGATCTGGAGGGGCTGGTCGGGCTATTCGGCAGCAGCGAAAGGTTCATCGAAAAACTCGATTCGCTATTTATCGCCGAGGGCGACCTCGGGGAGCATGCCTCGCCCGACATCAGCGGGCTTATAGGCCAATATGCCCACGGGAACGAGCCGAGCCACCACGTGATCTATTTCTATACAATGATCGGTGAGCCGTGGAAGGCGGCCGAGAGGGCCCGTGAAACGATGTACGTCCTCTATACAGACCAGCCGGAAGGCCTTTGCGGGAACGAAGATGTGGGACAGATCTCCTCCTGGTATATCCTCTCCTCGCTCGGCTTCTACCAGGTGGAACCCGCCGGGGGAAGGTATTATTTCGGCAGTCCGATCGTGGACCGGGCCACCGTCGACGTGGGGGGCGGACGTAAATTCAACATCACGGCCCGCAACCAAAGCCGCGAGAATATATACATCGAAAAGATTACCCTCGACGGCAAAGATTACAACAAGAATTACATCGACTTCAGCGATATTCAGGCAGGTGGCCAACTGGTTTACCATATGACCTCCCGACCGGGTATTGTTTGGTGGGATGCGGATTGACCGCCTAATTAAATGAAATCCATGATACAGGAAAATAAACTGGTTAAAACCATCTGTTCGACAACCCTCCTCTCTCTTCTATTTACGGCTATGGCCCTGGGGGGCGATATTCCGCCGTACCGCAATGCGAATCTCGACGCGGATGCCCGTACCCGAGACCTGATCTCGCGGATGACGCTGGAAGAGAAGGTGGGACAGCTCATGTCTCCCTACGGGTGGGAGATGTACGAGCGGGAAGGCGATGAGGTCAGATTGTCGGAAAAGTTCCTCTCGGACGTTAGCGAGCGCCATATCGGCATGCTGTGGGGTACCTTCCGTGCCGACCCGTGGACGCAAAAGGATTTCCGCACGGGTCTCAACCCGCGCACGGCGGCCAGGGTCGCCAATATGATGCAGAGGCATATACTCGAGAATACCCGACTGGGAATACCCATCTTCCTTGCCGAGGAAGCCCCTCACGGCCATATGGCCATCGGCTCGACCGTATTCCCGACCGCCGTCGGCCAGGCCTCGACCTGGAACCCGGAGCTGGTCGAACGGATGGCCGAAGCCATATCCCGGGAAGTGAGGCTCCAGGGAGCCCATATCAGTTACGGGCCGGTACTCGATATTGCCCGCGATGCACGCTGGTCGCGCGTGGAAGAGTGTTACGGCGAAGACCCGGCGCTTACCTCCGCGATGGGTGCCGCATTCGTAAGGGGTTTGGGCGGGGGCGATCTGTCCCGGCCGTGGAGCACCGTATCGACCCTCAAACACTTCATCGCTTACGGATCGTCGGAAGGGGGGCAGAACGGAAGCGCCAGCCTCATCGGGGAAAGGGAACTTCGGGAAATCCATCTCCCGCCGTTCAGGGCTGCCGTCGGGGCTGGAGCACTCTCGGTGATGACTTCATACAACTCCATCGACGGAATACCCTGTACGGCAAATCCCTACCTGATTAAAGATGTTCTTAAAACGGAGCTCGGATTCCGCGGCTTCGTAATCTCCGACCTGGTGAGCATCGAAGGGCTCTGTGAGACCCATTTCGTAGCGGCGGATTATCCGGCTGCGGCACGTCTGGCCATGGAGTCGGGTGTTGATGTAGACCTTTGCGGGAACGCTTTTCAAACGCTCATATCGAGCGTCAAAGAGGGGAATATAGACGAAAAGCTCATCGACGAAGCGGTCTACCGCGTACTGAGGCTGAAATTTGAAATGGGGCTCTTTGAAAACCCCTATATCGACGAGGAGCTTTCGGCCGCCGGGGTCGGATCACAGGAGCACTCCGAAGTGGCACTCGAAGTAGCCCGGCAATCCGTAACACTGCTGGAGAACCGCAATAACATTCTTCCGCTCGATCCCTCGAAGATCGGGAAAATTGCCGTTATCGGCCCCAATGCCGACAACGGGTACAACCAGCTGGGCGACTATACGGCCCCGCAACAGCAAATAAATACCGTACTGGACGGGATCATTGAGATCATGGGTGCCGATCGTGTGGTTTACGCCAAAGGGTGTGGTATACGCGAGGGGAACGACGAAGGTATATCCGGGGCGGTAGAGGCCGTCGAATCGGCGGATATTGCGGTGGTTGTGGTCGGCGGCTCGAGCGCCCGCGATTTCAATACGATGTTTCTCGAGACCGGTGCGGCCGTAGCCCGCCCCGGGGGCGAGAGCGATATGGACAGCGGGGAAGGATACGACCGCGCGACCCTCGACCTGCTCGGAAGGCAGCAGGAACTCCTGGAAGCGATTAAGGCTACCGGCAAACCCATGATCGTAGTCTACGTCCAGGGACGTCCCCTCGATATGAACTGGGCAGCGGGAAATGCCGATGCACTCCTTACGGCTTGGTATCCGGGAAGCCGCGGAGGGGATGCCGTAGCGGAGGTGATCTTCGGCCGATATAATCCGGCGGGAAGGTTACCCGTTAGCGTTCCCCGCTCGGTAGGGCAGGTGCCAATACATTATAATAAAAGGCAGCCGCGAAACCACGACTATACCGACATGCCCGGGACTCCCCTGTACCCATTCGGCTACGGCCTTAGTTATACAACGTTCGAATATTCGAATCTCCGTGTAGCGGACAAAGGCGGCTACCACCGTGAGGTTTCGTTCGACGTTACCAATACGGGCGATTACGACGGGGACGAGGTGGTGCAGCTCTACGTTCGGGACATTCTGGCCAGCACGGTAAGGCCGGCTATGGCGCTTAAAAAATTCGCACGGATTTCCGATATTAAGAGAGGTGAGATGCGCAATGTTGTATTCGAGCTGGGTTTCGACGACTTCTCCCTCATTAATGCACGTATGGAGGAGGTCGTCGAGCGGGGCGAATTCCGGATTATGATAGGGCCGTCGTCCCACGATATACGACTCGACGGAGTTATGGACGTCGATTGAGTAGTCTTCCCGAATAAAAAGGCTGCAATATTTTTGCAGCCTTTTTTGTGTCCGCCGAAATGGAACCGTATTTGCTCCATCGCTCATAAACAATCGTATCGAATGGATAAAATACGGACTACAGCTATAATCACAGGACTTCTAATGATGGGGGCGGCCATCGAGGCGCAACCTCTTATCCCTGCATCTGACACTGCCGGCCCGCAGAAGGACTCGCCGGAAATCGTTGAATTCGACGACTATAAAGAGTGGCCGTCCGGAAACCGGACCATTCCAAAAGCGCTG
>JAJBVJ010000152.1 GCA_020859875.1 Rikenellaceae bacterium | reverse complement strand
GAAATACCTATGCCAGACCGAAGCCGTGGCCCTCTACCTGCAAAAGTATATCGTTTACCGTAAAAGGAAAATTTCGTTCGCCGACGGCACTTTTAATAATTTTATGGAGTTGATCCTCAAGCACAAGGCGGAAAAAATGCTCCTCGTACTCTCCGAACCCCATAAACCCGAAATTCCCGAGACGATGGCCAAGCTCGGTCTCGACTTCGACCAGGTTATACTTTCGCGCACCGTGAGTTCGGACCTTTCGGATCTCGACATCGACGCCTACGACCTTATGGCTTTCTTCAGCCCCTCCGAAATAGCATCTCTCACGGCACAGTTCGGGACTGAGAACCTGCCCCGCATAGCCACTTTCGGCACCGGAACCACCCAGGCTGCCACCGATTCGGGGCTTACCGTCAGTGTGATGGCCCCCACGCCCGAAGCCCCTTCTATGGCAAAGGCGATAGACATTTATATCAAGAAGATCGCAGCAGGCCAGGAAGTAGCCCCTGTGAAGGTGGTCGTTACCAATAAGAGCGAGGAGTTCCTCAAGGCGCAGGAATCCAAACCCAAAAAGAGTAAACCGGTCGCCGCAAGCAGCGGCAAACCCGCTTCGGTAAGAAGTCCGAAAACCCGTTAGTTCGTCGAAATATAAAATAAAAGCGGGCGGACGGCCCGCTTTTTTGGTAATGAATCCGAAAGAAGAGAGAACAATCCCCAGGGCGACACTGCCCCGAAAGGAGCGGCTTACGGGCCGGACGGCGGTCGAAACCCTCTTCCGGGACGGCAAGAGCGGTTTTGTCTATCCCTTCCGGTATATCCTCTCGGTCGAGCCGGCCGGGGATGGGAGTGGGCAGGCACCCGTGCGTATACTTTTCTCCGTTCCCAAGCGTTACCATAAAAGGGCCAACAAACGCAACCTGCTCAAAAGGCGTTCCCGGGAAGCCTATCGGCAGGCTAAATTCCCGCTCACAGAGGCAGCCCTGCGCGGGTCGAAACGGCTGAAACTGGCCCTGGTTTACTCCTCCAAAGATGTCGAGGACTATGCACGAATCGAAAATGCCCTGCGGCGGATCATATCGGAAATTCGCGGCCGCCTGTAAAACGGCCGCCGCTCTGCCCTTTATAGTGCTGGTAAGGTTCTATCAATACTGCATTTCCCCGTTTATGCCCAACTCTTGCCGCTTTACACCTTCCTGTTCGGTCTATGCCGTCGAGGCGCTCCGCCGTCACGGCCCCCTAAAGGGACTTTGGCTCACCGTCCGCCGTCTGGCACGCTGCAACCCGTGGGGTGGAAGCGGCTACGATCCGGTTCCGTAGGCAAGGGGTTTAAGTTCGGAATCCCTCGGTTATATAATCGACATCTTGCCGGGGGGAGTCGAACTGCCGGTCTATTCCCTACCGTTAGATCGGACGAATCCCGACAGGTTTTGCAACCCCCGGAAATAACCTTCCAGGATAGTATCGCTGTGTTTGTTTATATTCAGGGAGTCGTAAAATACATTCACACCGGTCTTATTTCCTAAAATTTCGTGTGCTTTCAATATCTGGGGCTTGAAATTCTCCTCCAACCGGTCGCTGTGCCCGCCGGCCAGATATAAATATAACGGGCGGTCATTATCCGTTCTTAACGCACTCAACCTGTCGAGTATCATATCGTTGCTGTACCCGTAGTTGGCCGATACCGATATTACGCAGGGGAACATTTCGGGATTCTCGGTCAGGGCATAAGTTACAAAGGTTCCGCCGAGGGAATGTCCCACAAGGATCCGTTTATGCCCGGCGTGGTATTTACTCTGTATGAAAGGTATTATTTCGGTTTCCAGCGAAAGTAGCATCTCTTTTCCATGTCCCGGATCGTCGTAACCGGCCACCGACGAGGAATCGGTATAGGGAGGGGTGAGTTCGCTTTGCCGCTCGAAATTCGATATTCCGACAATTACACAGGCCACATCGGGGTATATCAGTTCGAATGTGGAACAAAACAGGTTGAATGTCGGAGGGTATTGGGCATCCATGACATATACTGCCATGACGCTGTCGCTCGACAGACCCCCGTCGACCCCGTTTTGGTAAACCACTATCTCGCGCGGATCTTCGAAATAATCGGAGGCGTAGATATATCTATTCCCCAACGGCTGCATGGAATAGAAATCTGCCTGTGCCGGGGAGGGGTCGACCCCGAAAACCATAATTGCGGCAAACGATAATAAAGCTCTTTTCATAATGAAGGTAGGTTAATTTATTCCGGTGAAACAGCCGATGTATTAAGACCCATACGGATCTATATCCCCGGAGGGCGCTAGTTTAAGATTTTATATTTAATCGAACTTTACATCGAATACAGAACCGCCAGTTGAATAGGTATTTATACTTACGGCAAATGGGTCTATGTGCCACCGCTAATATATGGAGGGTGGGATACCTTTGCAATGAAGGAGCAAGTCTCCTCTATTTTCGATTTTTCCAGCGGTGCCCGGTTGTGAGGGAGTGGGCCGCCGGTTCCGGGTGTTGGGTGAGTTGTGAGGGTTCCGGGCCGGGCGGTTAATGTGACGAATCATTCCGGGTAGCCGCTTACCGATATTACCGGCCCGGCTTAAAAAGACATGGCGGATGCAGCCGCCGTAAATGTCCGGGGTACAGATCCCCGACAGCAACCGTACGTGCCGGGCGC
>JAJBVJ010000229.1 GCA_020859875.1 Rikenellaceae bacterium | reverse complement strand
GGCACTTATGGATCAGTACGGAGTTTCGCGTGCCAGCGCCGTCGCCCGGGATAACGGGGGAGCGCCTATCAATTTCGGACTTATGGATGCACAAAGTTATTATACTACGGCTGCGGCCGGTAAAACCGGTGCCGCGCTGTCGGAATACACCTACAGTGCGACAAATGTAAGGCTGAGGGAGCTCTCTCTCGGCTATGCGCTGCCAGACAAATGGTTCAGGGATAAAATAGGCATCAATGTATCTTTTGTGGCACGGAATCTCTTTATGTTCTACTGTAAATCACCTCACGACCCGGAACTTACCTCCAACACAGGAACCTATCACCAGGGCTACGACTATTTCATGCCCCCGAGCCAGAGAAGTCTCGGTTTCGGAGTGAATATTTCTTTCTAACCTGAAATAACCTTTACAATGAAACAATCACTTAAAATAATCGACATACGCAGTCTGCTTGCAGTGGTGTGTGTGGCTTCGCTTTCTCTGACGGCTTCATGCACATGGGGATTCGAAGATATCAATACCGATCCGGACAAGGTGCCCACCGAAGATCTCGAGAAGGACAACATGTGGGGCGGCTACCTCCAATCCATGCAGCAGACCCTCTTCGCTGAGGACGACAATGCCTACCAGCGCATGGACGAGCTTCACGGTAATATCTACGGCGGTTACCACGGAGAGGCTAATTACTGGGACGGCAACAACTCCACGACATACGTATTCGGCACGGCTAACCCATGGCATAACGAGGGTTTCAATGTGGTATACGGCGCGATCGAAAACCCGAAATATCCCGTACCGGGCATTATGAACTCATGGAATGTGGTGCGGCAAAAAGTGGATTCCTCATCCGTAGTTTTTGCCGCCGGCGAGATACTGAAGGTGGCCGGGATGCACCGTGCGACCGATATGTACGGCCCGCTCCCCTATACCCAGTACGGTCAGACCCTCTACACGGAGTACGATTCTCAGGAAACGATCTATAAAGAGTTCTTCAAGGAACTGGATCATGCCATCGGTATTCTCACCGCATATTATACGGCCAGCCCCGGGGCCCGGCCGATCGTCAAATATGACCAGCTTTTTGCCAGCGATATCCAGAAATGGATCAAGTTCGGCAACTCGCTCAAGCTGAGGCTCGCCATGAGAATCAAATATGTGGAGCCGGCCATGGCGCAACAATATGCCGTGGAAGCCGTAACACATACCGTAGGGGTAATATCCGATAATTCGGACAATGTGCTTATTATGCCTTCTGGCGCTTCCTATTCGTATGTGAACCCGTTAACAATGCTTTGGAGTGGTTACGGGGAAACGAAGATGGGGGCCACGATGGATTCCTACATGAACGGCTATAATGATCCGCGCCGTGAAAAATATTTTACGGTCGTCAATGCCACGGGTACATACAATGGGCAATATAAAGGTGCCCGTTACGGTTACAGCGGAGCATCCGGCTACTCCATATGTTCCACCCCGACCTTGGACGAAGGTGAGCCGCTTCCCTTTATGACCGCCGCCGAGATCTATTTCCTTCGGGCTGAAGGAGCGGTCGAAGGCTGGGATATGGGAGGAAGTGCCGAGAGCCTCTACCGGAACGGTATCGAGAGGTCGATGTCGCAATGGGGAGTAAGTTCGGGAGACGCGAATACCTATATTCAGAATTCTACCTCCGTACCGGTTCAGTTCGTAGATCCGGTGGCATCCGTCAATAACCGGCCGGCACCTAGTACCATCACTATCCAATGGGTGGAAAGCGCAAGCAGCGAATTGAAGCTCGAGCGGATCATAACCCAGAAATGGATCGCCATGTACCCCAACGGACAGGAGGCCTGGAGCGAGTACCGACGCACGGGCTACCCCAAGGTATTTCCGACGGCCAATAACGAGAATGTTGCCCAAGTGCCTGACGGATATGTTAAACGAGTACCATTACCAGAAAGCGAAAAACAGAATAACAGTACGATCTATAACAAAGCTATTCAGGATCATTTCGGCGGAAATTCGGCCAATGACAATCCGGGAACAAAGCTTTGGTGGGACGCAAGGTAATTCTTGAACCTTAAAGGATTTGAAACATGAAAAAAGGATTTAAATATATAGTATTTGCAGTATTGTTCGGCATGTTGGCCTGCAATACCGATGTTGAGAATATCGGCTATACACCCGAACCACCGGTATTTGACGATGAATCTATCAGGGAATATAAGAAAACGGATCACGAATTACTTTTCGGTTGGTTCGGAGGATGGAATGGTGGAAGTGCATCTATGGCCTCTTCGATGAAAACAATTCCTGACAGTGTGGATATGATCAGTAACTGGGGGTCGTGGATGAATCTTACTGAGAGACAAAAAGAAGATCTCAGATACATCCAGGAAGTTAAAGGCACCAAAGTTTTGGTATGTATGTTTACCCCTTCAGTAGGACAGCATTTAACCCCAGAAGACACTACGATCGAAGAGTTTTGGGGTTGGGATGACAATGATGTGGTAAAACAGGAAGCGGCAGCCCGTAAGTACGCGGATTCTTTATGCCGTCTGGTACTAAGTTATGGCTACGATGGTATGGATTGGGATAATGAGGTATATAATTCCCACCAGATAAACGCATGGATGATCGAAGAAGTCGGTAAACATATGGGGCCGAAATCGGGGACGGATAAAATATTTTGTATCGACGGTTATTTTTGGGGCAATGGGTCTTCCGGGCTCTCGGGCGACGGTATATTACCGGAGTTTTATCATTATGTCGATTACTTTATATCCCAGGCTTATTACGAGAATTCATATCGAAGACTGGATACAAGATTCAATAATTATGCGAATTTCTATAAAGGAATCGTCGATATCGACGGTACGATGACCGAAGAGGAAATATACCGCGATATGGCACGCAAGTTCATTGTTACGGAAGATTTTGAAAAGTATTCCTCTTCGGGTGGTGAAAACTTCACTAACCGCGATGAAACCACTAATCCATCGAGTCTCGGGCATGCCAAGTGGCAGCCGCAATATAACGGCATGGATTTAAAAAAAGCAGGGGCGGGTGTCTACCATATGGAATTGGATTACGGTCATTCCAATGGGGAATACTATTGGCTAAATCAGATGATCCAAATTATGAATCCTGCAGGCGGCAATTCGACCGATGAATAACCTAATTAAGATCAAGAAAATGAAAACAATAAGATTTGTTTGTATACTGTTTTCGGTCGCCTTTTCCGGGGTAATCTCATCCTGCGACGACGGCTACGAATATTACGACGGGATATATATATCGAGTACTCTTGGTATAACTCCTACATATACACTTAATCTGGACGATGATTTTCCGAAAGTACTTGACCTTACCGTGGCTTCGAGCAAACCGGTACAAAATGACGTTCAGATATATTTGGAAGCTGCTCCTTCGCTCGTCGAGGGATATAATCAGAAATATGGTACTAATTATCTTCCATTACCCGAGCAGGCATATGTACTTACTCACCCGGTTGTAACGATCAAAAAGGGGAACTTCTCTACTCAAGAGAATATTCAGTTCAAAGCTCTTTCCAAGGATGGTTTTGAGATTGGCGAAAGTTACATGATGCCGGTTACAATAAAGGAGATTAGCGGAGGAGAGACGGTTATCGAGGCTTCACGGACAATCTATATTGCCTTACATGAAATAATTGTACGCTCCGCAGTAAATTTGGGATCAGGCGGGTATCTCGTTACCAAATTCTCCGAAAACACTATGGTGGACGGAATCGATCTCACCAGCCTTAGCGCAGTTACATTCGAGATCCGGTGCAAAATTGATCGATACCTTTCAGACAGCTTTAACGGTATTATGGGATTGGAGGAAAACCTTGCGGTGAGACTTTCTACTTATGACGGTGCAGGAGGACGCTTAGAGGCAACAGGAGCAGGTATGGGAAATATAAGTAGCGGCATTCCGTTTCCTTTGAATTCCTGGCAACACATAGCCGTTACCTACGAAGGAGATGCCGATGGGAATGGTGTTCTGGGAATTTATATCAACGGAGAGGTATCGACCATCCAGGAAGTTATAAGGAAAGAAGATAAAATGCTTGTAGATCTTACCGAAAGATATGGTTCACTGGCTCCAGGTTACGATTATATGATCGGTAACCAGGTGCAATCGCGTTATATGAATGGAGCGGTAAGTGAAGGCAGAGTATGGGCAAAGGCCCTTACACAGGCTGAGATTCGAAACAATATGTGTGCAGTAAACCCCGAAAGCGACAGGCTAATCGCCTATTGGTATTTCGATGAGGAAGGAAACACATTCGCCGATGCTACGGGTCATGGATTTACAATGGGAAGGTATATCGGCACCTTAACATATGAAACTGTAAGATGTCCGGAGGACTAACCACACAAAATTTACAGCTATGAAAAGTAATAAATATGCATTGTCGGCCGCTTTTTACACCATTTGTTTTGTATGGTTGACGGCTTGCAGCTCCGATAATACGGTGGATGAATTTACAAAAATCGATCTTACTGTCGAGAGCGAAATGGTGGAGTTTACTTCACCCGGTTTAAACAGTACCGTGGATATTATTTCAGGTAACGGAGGATACCGTATCGATGTTTATCCTGAAAATCCGTCTATAAATGCTTCTGTTGATGGAAATACTATATATATACAAGCCTTGGACTATGGGCCGTCGGATATAGTTATAACCGATCAAGAAGGGGTACATGGCCATATCCAGGTTATGGTTTACGGTCAGGTGATACTCAGCGAATACCGGTTTACGGGTCTTACGAGCGACGACAGCTACTTCAATTTCGGGGTCAAGTCCTCCGATTTCAGGATAGAGTTCGGCAAGCCCGATTTCACCCTGACCACGGATTCTGATATAGGTATTGTCCGCAACGGTAACAAAGTGGAACTGGTGCCTTACGAAGGCGGCGATCTGACGGTTAGAGTTACGGACGCCCTGGGCTTCTACGCCGAGGTGGAGCTGGAAGTTACAGACCGCTTCGGGGATTTTAAGGCATCGACCGACGAGATCTTTACCTTTACAGGTATGTCTATCTCGAGCAGCAGCGTCAAGACCGACGACCACAGGATCGAAAACGGCGAATATGTATTTCATTCCGACTTTAACAATATCAATACAGGAGCGCTATCGAACTACCTGGAATTGCGTTTTCCCGTTTCCGAAGGGCTGGAAGTTGGCGGGAAAGACGATGCCAAACTAACTTATGCCCTAAGCAGTTTTGGCGGAGCCATGGTGCCGTATACTATTAATGTTCTGGCCAAGGTGATTAAAAATGAGGGTGGTAAGATTTGGATAGTATACTATAACGAAAGTCTCTCGAGCAACGGACGGCTTCATACCGATGCTATCTAACCGGCGGGTCGGCTAAATTTAATATCTTGTGCCGGGGTTCAATATACACGAACCCCGGCACTTTCAAAACAAAGGCTTATGAAGAGTCTTCTTAAATTATGGGTATTATGCGCGGTGCTGCCGGCTCTGTCGTCGTGCAGAGATGAGATGCCCGGTCATTTCGGAATCATTCCACAACCCGTTTCCATAGAGCGGACGGAAGGGTATTTCAATCTGACGGGAAAGACCGTGCTAATATGTCATCTGGCTCCGGAAGAAACGGCCGTTTTGCAAAATGCGGGTTTACCCGGCCAGTGGCGGGAAAGAGCGGACGGAAGTGACGGAACCGTCGTTTTGTCCGTCGACCGGGCGGGTAACTTCGCCGCAGGAGCCTACCGGCTCGAAATAGCGCCGGATGGGGTGGAAATATCGGCCGGAGATGTCCCCGGGTTGTTTTATGCCCTGCAGTCCCTTCGCCAGCTGAACGATAACTTCGCGGGGAAGATCCCTTGCGCGGTGATCGAAGACCGCCCTCGGATGCAATACAGAGCACTGCTGCTGGACGTATCCCACAATTTTCTCAGCGTCGATTTTCTAAAGAAGCAGATCGATATGATGGCCCGTCTAAAAATGAATAGGCTGGTGCTATTCCTTGCATCCGACGGGGGCTGGCGGTTCGAAGTCCCCGAATATCCGGAATTGACAGAATACGGGGCATGGAGACCTGTGGAATCCTACGGGTTATGGAAGGAAAACGGAGGAGGATTCTGTAAAGAGGGAACCCCCGGGGCTTATGGCGGATATTATACCGCGGAGGATATATCCGAGATTGTAGAATTTGCCCGAGAGAGGTTCGTTGAAATTATACCGGCGATCGATTTTCCGTGCGCCCACGGTAATATAGCCGCTCTTGTCGAGGGATTGGAGTGCCGTTCGAACGTATGGAACAGGGAGGGGGAGACAGCCGTCATGGAGAATATCCTCGAGGGGCTGATCGCGGTTTTCCCGTCCGAATATATTTATCTGGGCGACGGTAAGGCGAGCGACCCCCAAAGTATATCGTGCCTGGAATGCCAGCCGAAGGTAGAGAAGGGTAAGACCGGGAATATATCCGATAACCGCCACGGGCCGCTTATACCTCACCTCGAGGAGTTTATCGGGGAGCGTGGAGTGAAGCCGATGCTGTGGGAGGAGAGCCTGCGCGGAGTGGTTGCGGACGATGCCGCCGTGGTGGCATGGCACGATCCGGACGAGGCGGTAACGGTTGCCGAAATGGGTTACGACGTGGTGGTTTCGCCGTTGAGGTACGCCTCTCTCGATTTTTACCAGACCGATCCTTCCGAAGAGGCTCCCTCTACGATGGGTTTCCTTCCGCTGGAGATGATCTATAATTTCGAGCCGCTGCTCCGGACACTCGGGGAGGAGTATTCATCCCGCATTATGGGATTCCAGGGCAACCTGTGGACGTACGACACCCGGGAGGGCCCGGCGGCCGAGCGGAAACTCTATCCGCGCCTTTTCGCCGTTGCCGAGTTGGGATGGACGGTTCCCGAGCGGAAATCCTACCCCGATTTTCGCAGACGGGCGGCTGCCTTGCTCCCTATGCTGAAAAGCGAAGGGTACGGGTATTTCGATTTGGCCGACGAAGTCACGGGGCGTGAGGAAGCCGCCCGGCCCGTCGGTCATAAAGGTTCCGGGAAACCGGTCGAATATATATTCCCGTTCAACAGGACTTACCCCGGTGTAGGCGACCGCACTCTGGCCGACGGCTGGCGCGGCGGATGGGTTTTGGACGACGGCCGCTGGCAGGGCTTCTTCAATAACGACATATGCGTGGTGGTCGACCTGGGTGATATGACGGAAATAACTTCGGTTTCGGCAGACTTTGTCCGGCACCGCGGAGCGAGGATCGCCCTCCCCTCGGTGGTTGAAATATCCGTCTCGGGGGACGGGGAGGATTTCCGCCTTGTAGGGGAGATACCGAACGGACATGCCCCCGAGGAGGAGATGTTCGCCATCGAAACCTTCCAATGGAAGGGCAGGGATCGGGCCAGGTATGTCCGTTTCACAGCCCGGGCCCCCGAATGGGAAGGTGCCGGCGGATGGATGTTTACCGACGAGATCATAATCGAATAGTTCCGGACAGATAGATCGAATGCACGGCAAAAGCATTTGCCGTGCTTTTTTTTGCCCGGGACCTTGCATCTCTTTTACTTCGGGGAAATAAAGCCGATTTCTCAATAAACATGGATGCTGGCCCGGGCCGCGGGTAGATAATTCACCCCTATCCAGGTTATCATCAGAAGGATGAATGCCACGGGAAGAACCCACATGGTGGCGGAAGGGTAAGCCCTCCGAAGCCGCATATGTATATAGACCAGATAGGCCGCCGCGGTAACCAATGCCCAGGTCTCTTTCGGATCCCATGACCAATAATGTCCCCAGGCCTGTTTGGCCCATACAGCCCCCATCAGCATACCGAGCATCAGAAATCCGAACCCGGCGTAAACCAGATTATCCGCCAGAGTATATACTTTTTCATCGGGGCGTTCTTTCGATAAATGGCGCAGCTGTATCACCGATGCAATGGTGGCGGCACCCAGCATGGCATAGGATAATATATAGACCGTAACGTGGGGTACGAACCAGATACTTTGCAGGGCGGGCATAAGGTTTTTGGAGTGTATCTCAGGCTTCAACAGGTTGACCACAATAAAAACCGTCGCCACAACGGCGCTGTATGTCAACAGCCACGGGTACCTCCACCGCCTGTATGTGAGGTATCCCACTGCGGCAAGGAACAGGGAGTACCACAGGCGTGTCTCTCCCATTGTGCGCATCGGCGGCCTGCCGAGATTTATCCAGAAGCCTGTTATAAATGTTACAAATACACAGATGCCGAGAATGGCTGAAATGTCGGCCGACAGGTGACGCTTTTTGTCGTATGCGAGTAACCCGGCCGTAAGCCAGAGAGCAGCCGAGGGAACGGCGAACCATATAAAGTTGTCCCAGGTCATTTCCTATCTCTTTTAGCTTTGGCTCCCGACAGGATCAGACCCACCGAGCCGGCGGCAAGCATCAGAATACCGATATAGACCGGAACGATCCAGGGATCGTAGACCAGCTCGATCACGGAATAGCCCGACATCCTTCCCGCCCGGGTATCGTAACCGTATTGATACATCGTCCAATGGCCTATGTGCAGCGGTTTGTTGACCTCCAGCCGTGCGTGTGCTTTTCGGCCGTTCAGAGTCGAAACGTCGATGTCCGAGATGTATTTCTTCGGTTCCGGCGGCATCATAACCAGTGCATGGTCGGGATCGAGTTCGAGAATCCGGCCTTGCTGAGCGCTGTTGCCGGCAGAAATCCATCCGCATATTACCTCTCCCGTATTCGTTTCCACCGCCCGGACATAGGCAGCGGGGGACGAGGCGGGCATTACCGCCTCGATGTATAGAGTATCGCAGGCAGGAACAGCGTGATGTAGATATTTTTCCACGGCGATTTCCCATCGGAAAATCCGGGCGGCGGCACGAGAATCGGCCTCGATGTAGACCGGTTTGCCTTCGGGGAGGAAAGAACCGGATGAAAGTCGGGCAACGGCCACTTTTGAGGGATATTGCTCGATCTGGAAATCGTTAAGATGTATTGCAACGGGAAGTTCTGTAACCCGTCCGGCGTCTTGAACCCTCCACTGAGTCTCTCCCAGCGGAACCTGCATTTTATAACGCTCGATGTCCGCCGCTCCCATTCCGGCAGAAAAGAGCAGAAGCCATAATCCAAGGTGGTTGAGATAAAAAGCGAGGTCTCCTTTTCCCGGCGGGATCATCCGGCGGGCGGTGGCACAGCCAAGACTGAGAAGTATAAAGGCGTACAGCAGCGCAAAGGGCCAGCTTGTAGTCATTGAAGTGAACCCTAGCCGGGCCATTGTCCCCTCCGGCAAGTTGCCCGCATCTGCCTGGGGGGTAAGGCCCATAATAATCCCCAGGAGAGTTATTGCTGCGATAAGGGTTACGGCCAGCGGCAGCCCCGAAAGCCAGCGGAAAAGCAGGCCGTGACGGTTTATCGCCAAAGTGCTAATAAGAAGCACAAGAACCAGCCCCGCAAATATATTCGCGGGCCACCGCAGCCATGTATAGTCGATCCCGCCCACGGTCAGCTGTAATACCAGACCGGCGGCAACGGTTGCGGCGACGGCGGCTATACTGCCGGCGTAAGGCCTGCCTTCGGCGGATATCTTTTTACATTTGCCCATCGGGCAAATATAGGTAAATAAATAAAGAGAGGTTGTCGGCGGAGGTTCGGAAAAAAGGAGGGTTTATGGTTCCAACGGATCGATCGCCGGGAAGATGTCGTATAAACTACAATCGAAATTCTTTGCAATCAGATATCTATGCCATGCCGAATATTTGCAGGGAGAATTTGGTCTTTCGATATCTCCGATATAACCGTATGAGACACCGATCATTTCGGCTAAGGTTCTCTGCGAGATGTCTCTTTTTTTTCGGAGAACCTTTATATTCTCGATGATACGGATGTCTATTTCTGTCTTCATTGAGCTTAGAATGACATCACGAAATAATTAAAAAGCTACATATTCGTACTCGTAATACCGAGCATGGCTATAGACAATCTAAATGAGAAAACAATGTTATCTTTGTGGAAGCATTTAAACTCGCTCTGAACGCGGGCAAAATAAAATAAAGGGTAAACGACCTTTATGCCGTACTGCAAACTTCGAACTACCGAGAGGTAGGTTTAGGAATGGTGTAATAGTTGTTGAAACCCACGGGCATGTTCCGACCGCAAGGCCGGAACCGGCTCGGGGGCGTAGCGCAACATACCATTCCAAAGGCGGTCGAAGGCCTGCAGTACGGGTGTTGTGGCTGCGCCCCTTTTCAATTGCGCAGGCCGGTTATATACTCGAATTAAATCGACCGATGAAAATACCCCCAATATCATTTACGACTGCCCGCCGAACCCCGAGTGGGAAAGGATCGAAACATTGTTCGGATTATGCGGCTGGGTTCTCTAAAAATAACGAATAATATTTATTCACTCCCGGTTTCTCCGTTCCGTGGGTAAGATTGTGTACTTTTGAAATCGAATTAAGGGAGATGAAACGGATCAATAAATATATCACCGACGCGGGCTACTGTTCCCGAAGGGAGGCCGACGCCTACATTGCACAGGGCCGGGTCACAATAAACGGACGGGAGGCTGTACTGGGGGATATGGTTGGGGATATGGACAGTGTCGAAGTGGACGGCGAAAGGGTGGGGCGGAGAAAAAAACCGCCTATCTATATCGCCTGCAATAAACCGGTGGGGGTGACCTGTACCAGCGAGCGGAGCGATAAGAGCAACATAATAGATTTTCTCGGGTATAAGGAGCGGATATTCCCCGTGGGGAGGCTCGACAAGGATTCGGAGGGACTTATCCTGCTCACCAACGACGGAGATATTGTCAACAAAATACTCCGTGCCGGCAATAATAACCCGAAAGAATACATCGTAACGGTGGATAAACCAGTTACCGAAAGTTTCCTTAAGGAGATGGCAGCAGGGGTTAAAATCCTGGGAGTCCGCACCAAGCCTTGCCGGATATTTAAAAAGAACAATACCACGTTCGTGATCCATCTAACGCAGGGCCTTAACCGCCAGATAAGGCGGATGTGCCAGGCGTTGGGCTACCGGGTCGTAAGGCTCAAACGCATCAGGGTTATAAATATTACCCTCGGCAGTCTCGAGCCGGGCCGCTGGAGGTATCTGACCCCGGAAGAGGTCAGGGAAATGCACATGCTGCTGGCCGGCTCATCGGGAACGGAAGAGGCATCCGACCTGAAAAAGGCGGTTAAAATCCGCGGATATGCAGAAAAGAAAAAGGGCTCGTTTTCCCAATACCGGGAGCGCGGCAATACCGGCACTCGTCGATCGGGCAATTCCCGGCCGAGAAACCGAAGAAAATCGACAAAGGCGTAAGGTCGGCTTCTGCGATTCTCTCCGTTTTCCTCTTGAAATGATGTGCGTAATCATATAAGTAAGGTCCGAGGCCATCGAAATTTGGGTTTGTCGATAGGGTTTCTCTTTTCCCGTGGTCAGGCCTCGGTCATTCCGAGCGGAATTGTTATCCAGCCTCCGTCGTCGCCTCGTATTTCGGCACGAATAAACTGGCAGCCGGCGGCCGACCGGTAGGACTCTTCTATGATCCTGACCCCTTCGATGAAGAGCCCGCTTCCGCTCTCTTCCGCCATACGGCGTAATTGCAGCACGCGGTTGGCTTTCAGGGTTCCTTTGGCATCGCGTGAAAGAAGTTTGAGCACCATACCGACCAACGCTTTTGATTTAGCCTCGTCGGCAAGACTTTCCAGGTAGCGGCAGACCATGGCTATCCCCTCGTCTGCCGTATCGTCGTAACCGTCGGTATGATACATCCCGAGGGTGATCCGCTTGTCGCCTTCCGAATTGGTGAAAGTGTGGGTACGCTGCTCGTCACGGCTGAGCTTCATTACCTGCGATTTCATTTGGAGTATGGTTTGGAATTGCTGTATAACTTGCTCTTTTGCGCTTCGAAGGCCTGAGCTCACAGCCCGTAGGAGCGGTATGGTGCGTTCTATTTCCTCATCTACCAGATTCCGGTATGTCTCGCGTTCCCGGTGGGCTCGGTCGGCCTCGATCTTCATAGCTTCCGACTCCTTGAAGCGGTGGAACAACGCCGCCTCTTCGGCGGTCATGGTCACGGTTTGGGTGTCATGTTTCATTTCGGATAAATAATTAGGGTTATTAATTTCTATATCGGTTGATTTTCCGATATGCGGCTGGTCTTCCCATATGCCGGTAAAACAGCGCGGTGTGGGAACTTTGCACGAGAATATTTCATCCCGGTCATTGTGCGTTTCTTTCATAGGTAATGGGCGTTATTTATTCGGTTTCATAAGTTACACAGAGCGATAAATGAATTATTCGTATCTTTAAAACAATATTTAATTGTAATTGTATTGCAATAATAGTAGAAAATATACAACTTTGCAAACATATAGATGAAAATTTACAACTAAAATGAGCAAGATATTACTTCGTATACAAGAAATTGCTGTCAATGAAGGTATTACCATCAGTGCACTGGAGAGAAAAATCGGTGCAAGCAAAGGAGTGCTTTCCCGTGCCATTAACCATAATACTGATATCCAGGCTAAATGGTTGCAGTCTCTCGTTGAAAATTATCCCGCCTATTCCGAGAAATGGCTGCTTACCGGACGTGGGGATAAATTAAAACAGGAAAATTACCGGATGACGACAAGGAAGGTTTTACGCACTGATAAAACCCTGAACGATCAAATGATCCCGCTCTATGAGTTGGAAGCGACAGCCGGCCTTGTGGGATTGTTCGTCGACTCGGCCGTCCCCGTAAGTTATCTCTCCATTCCCGACCTTCCCCCCTGTGACGGAGCCGTACATGTTAGGGGAGATTCGATGTACCCGCTGCTCAAAAGCGGCGATATTGTCCTGTATAAGCAGATATCCAACCTGACATACGGCATTCTTTGGGGGGAGATGCATCTTATATCGTATAATATAGACGGGGAGGAGTATATTTGTATAAAATATGTCCAGCGCTCGGAACTCGAAGGGCATATCAAGTTGGTCAGCCATAATAAACACCATGCCCCAGCGGATATTCCACTCGATTCGGTGCGGGCGATGGCCCTGGTCAAAGCCAGTATCCGATACAATACTATGGGATAATAAATTACAGAGAAACTACCAAAGGCCAGAAGTTGTATAAAAAAATATTTCAATGAAACCCAATCCGGAATACATAACCATAGAAAAGGATGAAGAAAGGATCAAGAAACTGATAAAGGAACTGATCCTGGTGCCACGGATGAAGGCCATAGAATGGTCAAAGATTACCAAACAGACGCCCAATCTGAAAATAGGTTATCCGGGCCAGCATTTGGCATCCCTTATTACCGGTATAGAAGGCTCCCGCACGGGAGCCAGAGGGCAGGACCTGCGGGACGGATCGGAAGTAAAATCGTGCAGTAAAGTGGATCAAATGGACACGTGCACCTCATGTGAGGGCAAAGTAGCCAGGTCGGAAAACAAATGTCCTCATTGCGAGTGCACAAATATCAAAAGGAAGGACGACAGCAAGTGGCTCTTTACGATTAGATCCGAAGAAGATCTGCAACGTATGACCGAAAAAATCGACAGGATTTTTCTCACGATAGCATACAACCCTGGTTTTGAAAAGGAGGATTATAATACGATAAGATTACAGGCTTTCGAGATATGGAACAATAATGAAAGACACGCCAATTTTAAAAAATTGATGACGAGTTATTTTTATAAGATATATCTCGAGCACATAAATAACAATCCGAATAAAACTCCCGCACCCAAAAATATATGGCCATTCTCATATCAATTCTACCTTTGCAATCCTGTACAGGTATTCGATTGCCTTGTTACTAATGCGAATTATTCCCCGGAAATTGAAATTATGGATTATTTTCCTCCCGACGGGGATAGGGCCTCATTGACACCCCTGCCTATGCCCACGAAACTTTTACAACGTCGGGAATGGGACCTATTGTTAAAAGAAGTACCGAAAGAATCGATAATAAGGCAACTTTCAGGGGCCAAGGATTATGAGAGTCTTATTGGTTTGCAGTCGAATACCGAAAAGCTGGTAGAGAAATTACCGTTCATAGATGAGGAAACCAGAAAATATCTCCCTTTGAGGGATACGGATAACCCGAAAATTATAAAAAAGGTTGAATAGGAGACAATGAAAGGTCTATGAGTTATTCCCTAAATTATTTCTATGGTCTTCGATGCGGTTTATTATGTTCAGTAAGTATTTCTCTTCGATTTCTATGGATATATTTCTTCGATTCAACTCCATGGAGGCAATAGCCGTAGAACCCGATCCGGCAAATGGATCGAGAACCAGGTCTCCCTCGTTACTGCTTGCCAGGATCAGTCTTTTTATCAGACTCAATGGTTTCTGGGTGGGATGTGTCCGCATTTCGTTATAAAAATCTATGTCTCTCCATACATCCGTTAATCCCATTTGCGGATTATATGTTTGAGATATGCTTTTATATGGCAATTCGAATCCCAGGATAGTTTGCAATTTATTCCATATTTCTTCGGTAGGAAATTGCCCGCAAATATTGTTGCCGGTATAAATACTCCACATGCCGCCTCCGTTACTTTTAACACCGAGTGCGTCGTTGATCTGGCGGGCGTTCAATCCCATTTTCTGCTGATGCTGCTTCAAAAATGACTTTATATATTTCTTATTGTCTTTGATTATAAATAATATACTTTCCGTGGTATTGGGGAATAGTTTATACTTTTTGGTGGCTCGGCCCGACACCGCTTTCATCCCTTTGTCTATTATAATTTGTTGACGCAGTTCCAAACCCATTTCATCGAAGAAAGGAACCAATAGCGCTAGTATTCTAAAATATCCAAAAAGGTAGAACGATCCGCCGTACCTAAGTACACGCGACGCCTCCCTTATCCACGTCAACGACCACTCCACATAATCCTGCTCGGTCCTCCATTTATAATCCCATTTTTCACTGACAACCTTCCAATAAGGAGGGTCTGCGATTAATAAATCTACAGATAAATCTGCTATTTCCCTTAATTCTTGTGCGCTATCTCCTAAAATTATCCTCGCCATCTTGCAAATATAGTGAGCGAATATAACACAGAATTAAATTGAACGCAAAAGGAAATCGGTAATCGGATGATTTTTATTTATCTTTAGAACGCTAACATACTAATCGAGACGTCATGATAAAAATAGCCGTGAAAATATTTATTTCGATCGCCTGCCTTTCGGCGGCGGGAACCGTTCTTGCCGCACAACCGGCCGGAAACGACAAACCGCTCAGGGTAGGGGTAGCCGGTATATCCCACGGACACCTTTGGGACGTTATAAGCCGTGCCGACCGGGGCGATTTTATCGTTGTCGGAGTAGCGGAACCGGACGAAAAATTACGTACGGATAGCCGTTGGGTACAGTCGCTAGATCCGGAGATCGTCTTCTCCGACCTGTCGGAAATGATAGAGGCTACAGCTCCGGAAGTGATTGTGGCTTACGGCTCTATCTACGAGCATGTGGCCGTAGTCGAGGCGGCAGCCCCGCTCGGTGTCCATGTTATGGTAGAGAAGCCCCTTGCGGTAAATATGGAGCACGCGGTAAAGATGGAGCGACTTGCCCGTGAAAACAATATCCGGCTGGTTACAAACTATGAAACCACGTGGTATCCGTCCAACCGGGTCATTACGGATATATTGGAAAATAATGGAATCGGTAAGTTGACGCGGATAAACGTGTACGACGGCCACCAGGGGCCGGTGGAGATTGGCTGCGGCCCGGAATTTTTAACCTGGTTGACCGATCCGGTGCTGAACGGCGGCGGGGCGGTCGTGGATTTCGGGTGCTACGGCGCCAACCTTGCCACATGGCTTATGGACGGGGAAGAGCCGCGCAGGGTCTCGGCCGTGCTGAAACAGCTAAAACCGGAGATATATCCCAATGTCGATGACGACGCTACCATAATTCTCGAATATGACGACGCCGTCGTACAGGTGATGGGTTCGTGGGCGTGGCCCATGGGCCGGAAGGATATGCACATTTACGGCCTTGACGGTTATATCTATCAGGACAATGCCACCGACCTGAGGGTCTTGGATAATGGTGCGGTAAGAAATGTAAAGGCTCCCGCGCTGGCTGCGCCGTATAATGACCCGTACCTCTATCTTAAAGCAGTGGTAAGGGGTCAAATCACCATGTCGCCTTCCGACCAGTCGGCTTTGGAGAACAATATGACAGTCGTCAAAATCCTCGATGCCGCCCGTGAAAGCGCACACAGCGGCCGTGCGGTGGAACTCTGATATTTTCTTTGGGTTTTTCGGCAGATTTTACCATAGTTCCAAATGCAGTGAATTCCGTTTCTTTACCATGCTTATTACCGATAAATCAGGCATAGGTTAAACTCCCCATATAATTACCGGTGAACCAAAACGGCTTACTACCTTTTTCGTGAATGTTTTTTTTGGTTGGATAGGATGCTCTTTCGGATATGATATAGGCACGGGCAAGAAAGCCGGGTACAGGATGTGTCGAAAATAGTTTGGTCACCCGTTTGGGTCCCGGTCTTATGAAAAACCCCCGAAAGTTGCACACTCTCAGGGGTTTACTGTAATCGATTGAGGTCTGAAGCGGATTCGAACCGCTGTACGAGGTTTTGCAGACCTCTGCCTAGCCACTCGGCCATCAGACCTTCAATTGTCGGCCTTTTTCAAAGCGGAGACAAATATAATAAATATATCCGGCTTATAAAAATATCATCCCCAACAGTCCTTCAAAAACACCCGTACTTTTTTATTCGGACGGGAACCACTATTATTGTATCTTGAAATGCAAACTCCGCGCAGCCGAATGATCCTCGACGAAATCGCCTTGACTTTATGTAGCGGTACGAATCCGAAAACCGCAGTGCATCTTATCGAATTGTACGGAGATGCCGGTGCGGTATTTTCCGCTTCGTTCGAAAGCCTTACGGAACGGGGCGAGCTCAGGCCGGATATGGCATCCGAAATAGTTTCAAAAAAGTTCCACAAGCGGGCTGAAGCCGAACTGGAGTTCTGCCGCAAAAACCATATTATACCTGTCGGTGTATCTTCCGATCTCTATCCCGATCTACTTCGGGAATGCTGCGACTACCCTGTGGTAATCTACGTAATGGGTAATCCCGGCGCCCTGCGCGGGGAGATGCTCGCCGTTGTTGGTACCAGGAAAATAAGTCCTTATGGTGCGGCGATGTGTGAACGTATTGTCGGCGGACTGGCCGGTAAGAAGCCCGAGTTGACCGTGTTAAGCGGTCTGGCCTACGGGGTCGATTCCACATCGCACCGTGCGGCGATCGCCGGCGGGCTGAATACCGTCGCGGTGCTTGGGAATAAATTGCCCCGCATCTATCCGTCGGATCATACTGCCCTGGCTAATAAAATCATAGAGAGTGGCGGTGCATTGGTCTCCGAGCTTAATTCGCAGTCTTTCGAGGGTAGGGTGAATTTTGTGGCGCGAAACCGTATGATAGCCGGTATGTCCCGGGGTACGCTTATTGTTGAAAGTCCCGAAAAGGGAGGTTCGATGATAACAGCGGAGATGGCTTACGGTTACCACCGAGCCGTAATGGAGGTTCCGGGCCAGGTAACGGATGAGAATTCCTCTGGAACAAACAGGCTTATACGTACAATGAAAGAGGT
>JAJBVJ010000302.1 GCA_020859875.1 Rikenellaceae bacterium | reverse complement strand
GGACAGGGTAATGACACACGAATCTGCGACCGACGCGAATCCTTTTATGGCTTTGGTGGACTCCACGATTCTCTCGCTCGAAATGTAGGTTCCGGGACTCGATGGATTAAAAGTATTCTTCACCCGGATAGGTATGCCTTTGTGATAGACCGGGAAAATCGTCGGCGGATATATGACTTTCGCTCCGAAATTGCAAAGTTCGATGGCCTCTACATAACTCAGGCGCTCTATGACATATGCGCTGTTCACCATTTTCGGGTCGGCTGTCATAAAACCGTCCACATCCGTCCAGATTTCGAGTATAGAAGCGTCTAAGGCCGCGGCGATTACTGCCGCGGTATAGTCCGATCCGCCGCGGCCGAGCGTAGCCGGATCGCCGGTTAGAGCATCGGAGGCGATATATCCCGGCACTACGGACAAGGATGCTCCGCAGGCAAACTTCTCGGCTATGAGTTTGTCGGTCAGCTGGAAATCGATGACGTGTTTATTGTAGTAGGGACGGGTTTTTATAATCTCCCGCGCATCCACCAATTTAGCCCCGGGCAGTCCCCCGCAAATAATTGCCGATGACATCCGCTCGCCGTAACTCAGAACGGCATCGGTGGTTTTCTGCGACAGGTCGCGGATAAGGTAGCCCCCTTTCAGGATGTTGGACAGCTCTTCGAACATGGCCTCGAGATCCGCCGTAACCCTGTCTTTATTGTCCGCTTCCACGACCTGCAGACAGAGTTCACGGTGGCGGGCTATGATATACTCCAGTTTATCTTTATAAGTTCCATTGCCTTCGAGAGCCGCTTTTGCCGCACTCAATAACTTGTCGGTAATGCCTCTAATGGCCGATACAACGACAATAACTTCCGGGCCCGCCTGCCCGACTATATCTTTTAGATTATTTACTGCTTCGGGGGAGGCTACCGACAAGCCGCCGAACTTCAATACCTTCATGATCTCACCTGTTGACACTGTCTTCTACCTGTTGTAATTACAATTTTACGATATTTCACCCCTATTTCCTAATCTTAAAAAATCTTAAAAAGTAAATTGAACGTATTTTAGCGGAGGCGTTAATAATTTTTTATATTTGCAATCTCTATCGAGGAAAATCGAAAAACAGAAACCATGGAATTGAAAGATATATTGGCAATATCCGGCCAGCCGGGACTATACAAATATATTGCCCAGAGCAAAAACGGGATTATCGTGGAGGCACTCTCGGACGGCCGCCGGAGTAATGCCCCCTCGAGTGCAAAGGTAAGTGCGCTGGCAGAAATAGCCGTCTATACCGATACCGAAGAGGTGCCTTTGTCCGTTATTTTTACCAAAATGTTCGAGAAATTCGAAGGCGGGCAAGCCATCAGCCATAAGGCCTCGCCCGAAGAGCTCAAGACCCTTATTGCCGGCATTCTTCCCGACTACGACAGAGACCGGGTTCATGTATCGGATATGAAAAAGATGGTAGCCTGGTACAACATTCTCGTGGCCGCGGGAATGACCGACTTTTCCGTCGATCAGCCCCAGGAGGCCGAAGGGGAAAATCCCGCACCGGAAGAGGCGGCAGAGTAGTATCCTGAATATACCAGAGATTCCGCACCTTCTCCCGGAGGGTGCGGTTTTTGCTTTTAAGGAAAGTGTTGTAAATTTTACGAACTTTTAAGTTTAAAACCTCAATTATGGAATACAGGATCGAGAAAGATACGATGGGCGAAGTTCGTGTGCCGAAAGATGCCTATTACGGAGCACAGACCCAGCGAAGCATAGAAAACTTCCCGATAGCCCGGGCAACCAATCGTATGCCACTGGAGGTTATACGTGCGTTCGGTTACCTTAAAAAGGCCGCGGCCATCACCAATGCCGAGAAGGGTGTTTTGGAGAGTGAAAAATGCGATATGATCTGCCGCGTATGCGACGAAATCATAGAAGGGAAGTTGGATAAGGAGTTCCCGCTGGTAGTTTGGCAGACCGGCAGCGGAACCCAGACAAATATGAATGTCAACGAAGTAATTGCCAACAGGGGCCATGTTCTTGCAGGCGGGTCGCTTACGGACGAGAAGAAATACCTCTCTGCCAATGACGACGTGAATAAATCGCAGTCTTCCAACGATACTTTCCCTACGGCCATGCACATTGCCGCCGCCACGATGATGCTCCGTCTTACGATACCGGCGTTAGAAAACCTCAAGGAGACCTTCCAAGCCAAGAGCGAGGCCTTTATGGATATAGTCAAAATCGGGCGAACCCATTTTATGGATGCCACCCCGCTTACCCTCGGACAGGAGTTTAGCGGTTATGCCGCCCAGTTGGGATATGCTGTGCGAAATATTAAGGATGGACTCGGACGGATTTATGAACTCGCCCTCGGGGGTACGGCCGTGGGAACAGGGATCAACTCTCCGGAAGGTTTTGCCGTGCGGGTGGCCGAGGTTATTGCAAATTTAACGGATATACCGTTTGTCACCGCTCCAAATAAGTTCGAAGCACTTGCTACGCACGATGCCTTGGTCGATGTCCACGGGCGTCTGAAAAGCACGGCGGTCGCCCTGATGAAGATAGCCAACGATATTCGGATGCTCGGCTCGGGGCCGCGTGCGGGTATAGGCGAAATAAAATTGCCCGAAAACGAACCCGGCTCGTCCATTATGCCCGGGAAAGTGAACCCGACCCAGTGC
>JAJBVJ010000065.1 GCA_020859875.1 Rikenellaceae bacterium | reverse complement strand
CAGTGCTTTAAAGTGATCCCGCTGGGGCTCGAACCCAGGACCCCAACATTAAAAGTGTTGTGCTCTACCAGCTGAGCTACGGAATCCTATTTATCTTTTTTTTACGGCCTGCAGCCCTGCGGATCGACCAAGAGGCAGGTGTTTCAAAAAAACGTGGTGCAAAGATATATCTCTTTTTTTATTCTGCAAAATTAATGCGGCTTTTCTGGAAGGCTGTTCCGGATAGCCCGACGGTTTATTTTTTGCATACACCCAAAGCGCCGGCCCGCGGGTAATTTCTGCCACGGGTCGTTGCGGGCCGGTGAAAAAAATAGTATTTTTGTCTTTCGCGCCAAAGGCCTTTGCCGGCGCATACACTTAAAACAATGCCGATGAAACTTATGATAATCGGGGCCGGCGGTGTGGGAACCGTAGTAGCCCATAAAGCCGCGAAGATGAGTGCTTTCAGCCAGATAGTACTGGCCTCGCGGACGCAGTCGAAGGCCGACGAGATAGCCGCCGCCGTAGGCGGGGGCCGTATCGCTACCGACCGGGTAGATGCCGACAGTGTCGAAGAACTGGTGGCACTTTTTGAAAAACACCGTCCCGGGATAGTCATAAATGTGGCCCTTCCGTACCAGGATCTGACGATCATGGAGGCCTGCCTGCGGTGCGGGGTGAATTACCTCGATACGGCCAACTACGAGCCCAAAGACCAGGCGAAATTCGAATACTCGTGGCAGTGGGCTTTCGACGACCGTTTCAGGCAGGCGGGCCTTACGGCTATCCTGGGATGCGGATTCGACCCCGGAGTTTCGGCGATCTATGTGGCTTACGCCGCCAAGCATTATTTCGACCAGATACACTATCTCGACATAGTGGACTGCAATGCCGGTAACCACGGGATGGCCTTCGCCACAAATTTCAATCCCGAGATCAATATCCGCGAAGTAACCCAGAAGGGGCGGTATTGGGAGGACGGCCGGTGGGTGGAAACAGAGCCCCACCAAATACACAAACCGCTTACCTATCCCGAGATCGGGCAGAGGGAATCTTATGTGATCTACCACGAAGAGTTGGAGTCGCTGGTCAAACATTTCCCGACCATAAAACGGGCCCGCTTCTGGATGACCTTCGGCGAGGAATACCTCACACATCTTCGCGTTATCCAGAATATCGGCATGGCCCGTATCGACCCGGTCGAGTACAACGGCTGTGAGATAGTTCCCATCCAGTTCCTTAAAGCCGTACTTCCGGACCCGAAATCTCTCGGGGAAAACTATACGGGCAAGACCTCCATCGGTTGCCGTATAAAGGGTATCAAAGACGGCCGGGAGCGCACCTATTACATCTACAACAACTGCGACCACGAGCAGGCCTATAAGGAGACCGGCACTCAGGCGGTAAGTTACACCACGGGTGTTCCCGCTGCCCTGGGGGCCGCAATGTTCGCCCGCGGGCTGTGGAAAGGGCCCGGCGTGCTGAACGTTGAGCAGTTCGATCCCGACCCGTTTATGGCCGAGATAGGAGGGCAGGGGCTTCCGTTCGTGGAACAGTTTGACATAGACCTCGAAGTCTGATAGCCGCGATGCACCACCCCGTAAAAATACCGTCGCCCTGTTACGTAGTCGAGGAGAATTTGCTCCGGAGCAACCTCGAACTTATACGGGATGTGGCCCGTCGCTCGGGCGCTGAAATAATCCTCGCCCTAAAGGCCAACGCCACATGGAAGCTGTTTTCGATAGTAAGGGAGTATATCGACGGGGCGACTGCCAGCTCGCTTGCCGAAGCGAGGCTCGTCGGGGAAGAATTCCGGGCGGAGGCCCATACCTACGCCCCGGTTTATACGGACGGGGAGACAGAGGAGATTCTTCGATACAGCAGTCATATCACATTCAATTCCATCGGCCAGTTCGAAAGATTCGGCCCGATGGCCCTTCTTAGGGGAATATCCTGCGGACTGAGGGTCAATCCCGGCTACTCACCGGTAGAGACGTGTCTGTATAACCCGTGCAGTCCCGGCTCCCGGCTGGGCATACCGCACGAGCAGTTAACCGGGCTCCCTGCCGGGGTCGAAGGACTCCATTTCCATAATCTCTGCGAATCGGGGGCCGAAGAACTGGTAGAAACACTGAAGTATTTCGAAAAATATTACGGTCATCTATTGCCGTCGCTGAAATGGGTTAACATGGGCGGCGGACACCTTATGACCCGCAAAGATTACAACATCGAGCTGCTCATCCACACCATCGAAGGTTTCAGAAAGCGCAACCCACACCTGAGGGTAATCCTCGAACCGGGAAGCGCCTTTACATGGCAGACCGGATACCTTGCGGCGACCATAGAAGATATTGTTTACAGCGGAGGAATCGGCACATTAATGGTTAATGTATCGTTCGCCTGCCACATGCCCGATTGTCTGGAGATGCCCTACAAGCCGGCCGTCCGGGGTGCACACGAACCGGCGGAGGGAGAAACGCGGTGGCGTATCGGGGGTAATAGCTGCCTTGCCGGCGATTATATAGGCGACTGGGCGTTCGATACAGAGCCGAAGGTCGGCGACCGCATAATCTTCGAAGACATGATCCACTATACGATGGTCAAAACCACGATGTTCAACGGAGTTGCCCATCCCTCGATCGGCATCCTCCGTGCGGACGGTTCGTTCGAACTGTTCCGGCGGTTCGGATATGAAGACTACCGCGACCGAATGGCATAAAGATATATACCGCGCCGGAAGGCCGTAATATATTAACCCGCAGATAAAATGAAAGGATTTGAACCCACCCGCTACTTGCTCGAAAATGTAATGACCGGTGCACAGTTTCCCGACCAGGGATGGATGCTGGACGATCCGGGCTGCACCGAGCCGGCGCTCGTACGGGCGGTCTACGAACATAAACAGCTCGAAGTGGGACATGACGGACTCGGCCTGTATAAATTTTCCCAGTGGCTCCCGGTGGGACGCACCCTGAAGAGTTCCGCTCCACCTGTAACCTATCACAGTAAGGGATTGGGCGGGTATCTCGGCCTCAAAAACCTCTATATCACTTTCAGCGGATGGTTCCCCGAAAAAGGGGCGGCGATGTCCACCTGCTCCTTCAAGGAGACGGAAGCCTATTCGGTTTGTGGCCGGATGACGGCCCGCGAAGAGCGTGTTCTGGTGGTCGCCTCGGCGGGAAATACCGCTCGGGCATTCGCCAAGGTATGTTCCGAGAACAGTATCCCGCTGCTTCTGAGTGTACCCCTGGACAATATAGATGCATTGTGGTTCGAAAAGCCGCTGAACGAATGTGTTAAGCTGATTTGTCCCGAGTCCGGAGGCGACTATTTCGATGCTATACACCTCAGTAATCTCGTTCTCACCTCGCCGGGGTATGTGGCCGAAGGGGGATGTAAGAACATTGCCCGGCGCGACGGTATGGGTACGACCGTGCTCTCGGCCGTAACATTTCTCGGGATGATACCCGACTTTTATTTCCAGGCTGTGGGGAGCGGAACAGGGGCCATAGCTGCCTGGGAAGCTAATCTTAGGTTCCTGGCCGACGGGAGGTTCGGAACGACCAAGATGAAACTCATTGTCTCCCAGAATGCCCCGTTCCTGCCCATCTACCAGGCATGGAAAGCCGGTTCGCGTGCGATGCTTCCTTACGGCGACGACCAGGCCCGCCGGGATGCGGAGATCATCGACGCTAAAGTGCTTTCCAACCGCAAACCGCCTTACGGAATCGCCGGAGGCCTCTACGACTGTTTAATGGCGAGCGGCGGCGACGTGGATTCCATTACAAATGAGGAGCTCCGCCGGGCGGCCGCCATTTTCGAGCAGACCGAAGGGATAGATATTCATCCCGCAGCCGCAACCGCTGCGGCATCGCTCATAGCCCGGGTCGAAGCGGGACTTGTCGGGAAAGACAAGACGGTAATGCTCAATATAACCGGCGGCGGCGAAAAGCGTTTTAAAGGAGACTTCTGCCGAGAGCAGGGCAAAGAGCTATACTTCCTCCGGCCCGACAGGGTCTTTCCGCTCGGGGTCGGCAGTGAGGTGGTGCTCGGGCAGGTCGACGGATTGTTTTATTAGGAAGGCCGGACTACGGCTGCCTGATGGTTTAAAATGAATAAATAGTCATGGCATTCAGGGAAATATGGAAAAAGTACCGCCCCGGGAATTATCTTCGGGAATTGTCGGTGGTTATCCTCGGTATCTTTATCACACTGACGGCAACAAATTATTTTTCGGGCCAGTCGCGCAAGAAGGAGTACCGTCAGCTGATAGAGATGGTGCAGGACGAACTTCGAGCCAATAAACGGGCCATCGACAATTCCATATCCACCATGGAAATTCAGCTCGATAAAATATCCTTCCTCTACCGACACCGTGACAACCTTGCCGTGATTCCCGCCGACACCCTGGAAAAATACCAGTACGTATTCTACTGGCTGGAGGTTCCTAAATTCACCGACCACACGCTCGAAGTGTTGAAATATTCCTCGGCCATCCACTACAATAAGGACATAAGGATCATCCGGGATATAATGGAAGCCTATGACAACGTGGGAATGTGCGAGACCTATATCGGAATGTTTTACGATTCCAAACAGGAATATATCGACAGGATCGTCTTGGAGACCGACCGGATGGCTACCGCAATAGTCGGTAAATTGCAGGCCGAGTATTCCAGTAGGGCGGTCGTCGATTTTTTAAATACCACCTATCCGTCCGACCTGATCGAAGAATGCAGGGTATGCAGCGCGAAGATAGGCGAGATAATCGGGCGGCTCGAGAAAAAATACCCGCCCAAAAAACTGCGCCGAAGATAAAAAGCCGCAGACAGTCCGCGGCTTTTTATCTTCGGCGGGCAAACTACTCCGCGAAATATTTGTAGAAGGCTATGATCGTTTCGATCCCCCTCAAGAAATTATCCACGCCGTAGCTTTCGTTGGGCGAATGGATCCCGTCGCAGTCCAGACCGAAGCCCATTAGCAGTGATTTGGTGCCCAGGATATTTTCGAACCCGCTGATTATGGGTATACTGCCTCCGGAATAGTAGGGCAGGGGCTTTTTGCCGAAAGTCTCCTCGATGGCTTTCGAAGCCGCCCCGTAGGCCGGAAGGTCGGTGGGGGTGACGTAGGGCTGACCGCCGTGCATCGGGGTGACCTTTACACGTACCCCTGCAGGTGCTATGGCAACGAAGTGCTCCTCGAACAGCCTCGATATTTCGTTGTGATCCTGGTCGGGAACCAACCGCATGGAGATCTTTGCCGTGGCTTTGGCCGGAATGATGGTTTTGGAACCCTCGCCGGTATATCCTCCCCAGATCCCGTTCACATCGAGGGTCGGACGCACCCCCGTGCGCTCAATGGTGGTATAACCCTTCTCGCCGTAAATATCGGGAATGCCGATGCTCTTCATAAACTCCTCCGCGCTGAACGGCGCCTTGTTGAAATCTTCCCGTTCCCGTGGAGTAAGTTCCCTGACCTTATCGTAGAACCCCGGTATTGTGATCCGTCCGTTGTCGTCCGTAAGGGAGGCGATCATTTTGGCGAGTACGTTTGCGGGGTTGGCAACCGCTCCGCCGTAGAGCCCCGAATGGAGGTCTTTGTCGGGCCCCGAGACCTCCACCTCGACGTAGGCCAGCCCGCGAAGTCCGCAGGTGATCGAGGGTACATCCCACGCTATTAGGCTTGTGTCCGAGACGAGTATGATATCCGCACGGAGCATCTCCCGGTTATCTTCGCACCACCGGTAAAGGCTTCCCGAGCCTATCTCTTCCTCGCCCTCGATCATGAATTTCACATTACAGGGCAGAGTTCCGGTAGCAGCCATCGTCTCGAACGCTTTGGCATGCATATAGAGCTGTCCCTTGTCGTCGTTGGCCCCGCGGCAATAGATGCGGTTATCTTTTATGACAGGTTCGAAGGGCTCGCTGTTCCACTCGTCGAGCGGTTCGGGCGGCATCACATCGTAATGACCGTAGACGAGCACCGTGGGCTTTGACGGGTCTACGATTTTCTGGGCGTATACCACCGGGTTACCCTCGGTGGGCATCACCTCCGCGCGGTCGGCGCCCGCTTTGCGGAGCGCATCGGCCAGCCACCCGGCGCATTTCACCATGTCGGACTTGTGTTCGCTCTTGGCGCTGACTGAGGGTATACGCAGCAGTTCGAAAAGTTCTTCGAGGGACCTCTCGCGGTTTTGTTCGATATATTGTCCAGCCATAATATTGGATTATATAGGTTTATTGTTTTTCACCGCCGCTCTCTTTTTGCGCAGGTACTTCAACGGTAAAATTACCGTAAGCATGATTCCCAGCCCGATGATGAATATCCAAAGGAGCCTCCAGCCGGCAGGGGTAAAGAGCCCTATGGCAGTGAATACCACGATATGGATAGCCATTATCGCAAGGAACGAGCCGGTTGCGATCCGCGCCAGCCTGGTTTTTGCGATGCCGGATGTTTTATGGGTTGTTTCGTTTTTCATCAGAGCCCGGCTATCGTTTTGATTTTTGATAATACGGACTGAGCGAGAGCGGCCGCGGTGTGCCGGTCTTTGGCTTCGCTGTAAATGCGGACGATGGGCTCCGTATTGGATTTGCGAAGGTGAACCCAGCTGTCCTCGAAGTCGATCTTCACACCGTCGATTTCGGTTATCCGCTCGCCGGAATATTCTCTCTTTATTCTTTCAAGGACGGCATCCACATCTACCTTCGGCGACAGTTCGATCTTGTTCTTGGAGATATGGTAATCCGGGTAGGTCACCCGCAGCCCCGAGGTGGTCATCTCTGACCGGGCCAGGTGCGTAAGGAATAACGCCACACCCACCAAAGCGTCGCGTCCGTAGTGGAGCGCAGGATATATTATACCGCCGTTTCCCTCCCCGCCGATCACCGCGCCGGACTCCTTCATTGCGGCCACGACATTCACCTCGCCCACGGCCGCCGCTGAATACTCGCCGCCCCGATTCCGGGTAATATCCCGCAAGGCACGCGTTGAGCTCAGGTTGGAGACGGTATTCCCGGGAGTTTTGGACAGTACGTAGTCTGCCACTGCCACCAGGGTATACTCTTCACCGAACATGGTTCCGTCCTCACATACCAGGGCCAGCCGGTCTACGTCGGGATCTACCGCAATGCCCAGGTCGGCTCCGGTGCTGACTACCGTATCGGAGAGTTCCCGCAGGTTTTCCGGCAGGGGTTCCGGGTTGTGGGGAAAATTGCCGTCCGGGGTTGTATGGATTCCGATACACTCCACACCCATCGCATCGAGCAGCTTCGGTACGGCGATCCCGCCGACGGAATTTACCGCATCGACGACCACCTTGAATTTTTTGCTCCGGACAAGCTCCACGTCCACCAGCGGCAGGGCCAGCACGGCGCCGATATGCTCGTCGTCGAAGGGGGCGCGGTCGACGACCTTTCCGATCTGCTCTACCCCGGGGTATTCCCCCCTCGGGGCTTCGGCCAGCTCGAGTATTCTCTTCCCGTCGGCATCGCTCAGGAATTCCCCGCGCCCGTTTAGGAGTTTCAGAGCATTCCATTGTTTCGGGTTGTGGCTTGCGGTGATTATTATTCCCCCGTGGGCTCCCTTTGCGGTTACGGCCATTTCCACCCCGGGGGTAGTGGCCAGGCCGAGGTTGACCACGTCGACGCCGCAGCCGAGCACGGTTCCCTCCACAATGCCGTCCACCATTTGGCCCGATATTCTCGCATCGCGGCCTATAACGACCTTCAGTCTTCGGCCCGGCTCGGCTTCTTGGAGCCAGCGGCAGTAGGCGGTGGTGAACTTTACTATGTCGATCGGGGTGAGGTTTTCGCCCGGCCGTCCGCCGATCGTACCCCTTATTCCCGATATGGATTTTATGAGAGTCATGGTGTTGGTTTATTTTACGTTTTCTTATGAAAATCGATGCAAATTAGCTACTTTTATGGCAATTCGCAATTAATTCGGGAGCAATCCCGGTGAATTTAAATCGGCAAAGCCATGAGAAAGATCGAATCTTCGGAACTAATAGTAAACGGCGACGGGTCGGTATTCCATCTGCATCTGCGGCCCGAGCAACTGGCCGATACGGTGATACTGGTAGGAGACCCGGGACGGGTAGACCTGGTGGCTTCCTATTTCGAGACTAAGGAGTTCCGTACGGCCAGCCGCGAATTCGTTACGATCACCGGAACCTATAAAGGCAAACGGCTGACGGTTCTTTCCACCGGCATCGGCACCGACAATATCGACATCGTGGTCACAGAGCTCGACGCCCTGGCGAATATAGATTTCGAAAGCCGCACCGAGAAACAATGCAAAAAGCAGCTTACCCTGCTTCGCCTCGGCACGTCCGGGGCCCTGCAGCCCGACATCGAACTGGGAGCCTTCCTGTTTTCTCGCACATCGGTCGGTTTCGACGGCCTTCTGAATTATTACGCCGGAAGGAACGAGGTATGCAACCTGCCCATCGAGCAGGCCTTCATGGAGCATACCGGATGGAGCGAACTTCTTCCCAAACCATACTTCATTGACGCCGATGCGGATCTGTTCCGTCTGTTCGGCGACTGTACGCTCGAGGGGATCACGGTCTCGGCCCCGGGATTCTACGCCCCGCAGGGTCGCTGGGTGAGGCTGATGCCGGCCGACCCCTGCCTGAACGAAAAGATAGAGTCGTTCCGCTACGGCGGACGGCGCATCACCAATTTCGAAATGGAGGGCTCAGCCCTTGCCGGACTTGCCGCTCTGATGGGTCACCGTGCGGCCACGATCTGCACGATCATCGCCCAGAGAGCCGCAAAACAAAGTAATACCGACTATAAACCCTTTGTTGATAAAATGATAAAAATGGCACTCGACAAACTGGCATCCGTTTAATAAATAATGGCTATCTTTGGCAAATTGCGGTAACCGCACCCCTTCGAACAAATCAAAAACAAACGATATGAAATTTATAGTTTCGAGTTCCGCCCTGCTTTCCCTGCTGCAGACCACCGGCAAAGTCGTCAGCAGTAAAAACACCCTTCCCATACTGGACTATTTCCTTCTGGATCTCAAAGATAAAACGCTCAAAGTCACTGCATCCGACCTGGAAACGACCCTTGTCGGCACCCTTACGGTGGAAAGCGTGGAAAAGGAGGGAATCATTGCCGCTCCGGTAAAGCTGATGCTCGACCTTCTGAAGGAATTTTCCGAACAGCCCCTTACCATCGAAGCCAACGAGAGCACCTGGGAGATTACCGTGAGCTGGAAAAGCGGGTCACTCAGTATTCCGGGAACCTCGGGGCTCAGTTATCCCACACTTCCGGAGTTGGGGGATGAGAAAAAACAGATCACCCTCGAAGTCGATACCCTGCTGGGCGGAATCAACAGGACGGTCTTTGCAACGGCCGACGACGAGCTAAGGCCCGTAATGAACGGAGTCTATATAAACATCCAGCCGGAAGATACCACCTTTGTTGCGACCGACGCCCACAAGCTGGTAAAGTTCGTGGCCGGCGGGCTCGACGGTGCCGAACCGGCGTCGTTTATCCTGCCCAAAAAGCCGGTCAATCTTCTAAAGAACGTGCTGTTGAAGGAGGACGAACCCATAAAGGTAGAATTCGACGCCAAGAACGTAATCTTCCACCTGAGCAATAATACCCTAATCTGCCGCCAGATAGAGGGTAATTATCCCAATTATAATGCGGTAATACCCGCCGAAAATCCGAACAAGGTTATCGTAGACAGGGTGGAACTTCTCAACGCCATCAAACGAGTCGCCGTCTGTTCGAATCAGGCGACTAACCTCATCAAGTTCGACATCTCGGGAAATACCATAAATCTTACGGCACAAGACCTCGATTTTTCCGTTTCGGCCAACGAAAGCCTCCCGTGCAGTTATGAGGGAGACGATATTACCATAGGCTTCAAATCGACCTTCCTGGTGGAGATACTCTCCAACCTCGAGACCCCAAGCGTACTTATCGAGCTTGCGGATTCGACCAGGGCCGGAGTATTCAAGCCCATTTACGACGACGACCAGGGAAGCTCTACCCTTATGCTTCTTATGCCGATGATGATAAACGGCTGATAAATCTGCAATAACAACCACCTTATCCGATGAAGCTTAACCTAAGGAATCCCCTAATCTGTCTCGACCTCGAGACCACGGGGGTAGACCCGGCCAAAGACCGGATCGTCGAAATATCGATGGTTAAGGTTTTTCCGGACCACAGGCGTGAAATAAAGACCAGGCGTATCAACCCCGGGATCCCGATCCCTTCGGGGGCCACCGCTGTCCATCACATTACCGACGAGGATGTGCAGGACTGTCCGACCTTCAAAGAGATAGCAAAATCGCTGGCAGCCTTTATCGAAGGTTGCGACTTTGCGGGATATAATTCCAACAAATTCGATATTCCCGTGTTGGCCGAGGAGTTCCTGCGGGCGGGGCTCGATGTCGACCTTAAAAAACGCAAATTTATAGACGTTCAGAACATCTTTCATAAGATGGAGCAGCGCACGCTCATCGCCGCCTATAAATTCTACTGCGACAAAGAGCTCGAAGGGGCCCACTCAGCCGAGGCCGACACCCTGGCCACACTCGAAGTACTGGAGGCCCAGCTCGACCGCTATACGGAGCATCTGCAAAACGATGTAGATTTCCTCTCCGATTTTTCATGCCGCAGCAAGTTCGCAGATTATGCGGGCCGGGTATGCTACGACGACGACGGGGTGGAAATATTCAGCTTCGGCAAACATAAAGGGCGCTGTGTGGCGGAGGTTTTCAGGGAAGAGCCGAGCTACTACTCATGGATGATGAACGGCGACTTTCCCGAATACACCAAAAAAGTCATAACCGAGATCAGGTTGAGGGATGCCGCCTCGCAACTCAAATAATCACCCGTAATAATCCGATACTGCCGATGAAACGGATAGTAATATTGTCGATAATATCGTTTTTATCAGCCGCATTGTTTACAGGCGGGGCCGCGGCTCAAACCCCTGAACGGTCGTCCAGCCTCGTCACGATAGAGGGTTCGGGCTACTACGTCCATACGGTCGGGAAAGGGGAGACCATCTATTCCCTCTCGAAACTCTACGAGGTGACCCAGAACGAAATACGCCGGGCCAACCCCCATATTTCGGATGGTCTGAATGAGGGAGAAGTAGTAAAAATACCGGCAAGGCTGCAGGAAGCCTCCCCGAAGCTGTCGACCCGCAAACAGCTCCGCACCTTCGATGTTCATTACGTCAATAAGGGCGAGACACTATATTCCATCTCCCGCCGGTACGAAATTCCGGTAAATACTCTGCTTGAGGATAACCCGGGATTGGATCCCTCCCTGCTTTCGATAGGGCAGGGGCTCAATATCCGCAAAAAAAGCAGGGGAGAAGCCACTCCCGAGCAGATCGAGGAGCAAATAAACGATTACAGGGATGCAATCAACAGCCTTCCCACCGGATTCATTTACCATATTGTAGAGCGCGGCGAAACCATATTCGGGCTCAGTAAACTTTACGACGTCACGGAGCAGGATATACTCGATAATAATACACTGCAAGACGGACTGAGAGCCGGCGATATGATTAAGATACCATCCCGCGAAGGCCAGCGGCCCCTGGTCGATATCGAGCTTCCCGAGGAGGGTGAGCCCGTCGAGGAGCTCCCGGCGTGGGATTCGCCCGGTTTTGTCGGAGGGTTCGAAGGCGGCCCGGTGAGAAGTTTTGTCGGAGCCCCGAAGGCGGCACTGCTCTTGCCGCTGAAGACCGGCGAAGAGACGGCCGCAAACTTTATCGAATTTTACCAGGGTTTCCTGCTCGGGCTGGAAGACCTTAAAAAAGAGGGGATATCGGCTGAGGTTTCCCTGTATAACACTTCCCGCTCTTCGCCCGCGATATACGGCATTACCGAGTCGGAAGACTTTGCGGGAACCAACCTTATCATCGGGCCGGTCTACGAGGAAAACCTGCCTCCGGTATTGCAGTATGCCGGCCGGTATGATATACCCGTGGTATCGCCCCTTGCGCCTATGTCCCGGGTCGGGAGCCCGCTGTTGTATCAGATGGCTCCGGATCGCAACAATAAGTACGACAAGCTGAAGGCTATCCTGGCCGGGGATGTGAATGTGATCTTTATTTCGAGCCGGTACAAAGATGAGGAGATGGAGAACGAGATACGCCCCATTTTAACATCGTCGGTTCGGACCGTAGAGCTTTCGGGAACCATGACGGCGGCGCAAATATCGGGGCTGTTGGACCGCTCACGGGAAAACCTCATATTCATTTCCTGTACCAACGCCATCGCCGCCGATCAGATAATGGCTACAATAAGCTCGGTGCAGAACAACCTGGTGGCCCGAAGCCAGGCGGCCGGCGGTATCAGAGTCGTGGTTACGCCGCGTTGGGCCCGGTTCGGCGCCAATGTGGAAAGGGATCTTTATTTTAAGCTAAACCTCTGCTATATTGCCAATTACCATGCAGATAGGGGCAGCGATGCGGTAAGACTTTTCGACAGCAGGTTTATCGATGCCTACGGGAAAGTACCCACACAGTATTACGCCTACCGCGGATATGATGCGGCGGTGCTTTTTATCGGCTCGGCCGCCCGGGGAGGCAATTTCAACGAGGTGCTTAATTCCGGCAGGCTTTCTCTTTTGCAGATGCCGTACCGCTTTTCACGGCGCGGCGATCACGGAACGATGGTCAACGAAGAGTGGGCGCTGGTCTGCTACCGGAGCGACTACACGATCCATGTGCAGTAAAGGGATCGGCTAACGAACTACAAAGCCTGCGAAAGCAGGCTTTGTAGTTCTATTTACCGATACCCGGGGGTACGGCAAAATTTCTAATTCCAAAGATCGGCGGCCTTTCGATAGTCGAGTTCCCGGAAGCTTGAGATAAGCATATCCGTCTTTCCTTCCTTCAGTTTTTCCATAGGGTAGGTGGTGGCTATCCCTACCACTTTCGAGCCCGCTTTGTTAGCGGCCTCGAATCCTGCGAATGAATCTTCGATCACCAGAGTATCGCCGTTGGGCAGCCCGAGCAGCCGGGCGGCCAGCAGGAATACCTCGGGATCGGGTTTGGCATGCAATACCATATCCCCGTTTGCAATGGCGTCGAACCGGTCTGCAATCCCGCATTTTTCCAGCACGAAATTCACATTCACCGACGGGCCCGAGGAACCGACGGCGGTCTTTACCCCGTGGGAGCGAATATCGTCGAGAAATTCGATAAGTCCGTCGGCAGGCCGTATGGTTTTACCGATAATGTCACGGTATATCGCTTCCTTTTCCCGGGAGAGTTTGTCTATCCCGTGCTCGTCGAGGAACTCCTGAGGCAGGATGCCGGGCAGGATCTCGTCGTTGCCCTTTCCGAAAAGGGGAAGCAGTTTGTCGTCCGGACACTCGAACCCGTATTTCCCGCAGAAAACCTTGAACGCCTCGAAATGGGCGTCGCGGTTGTCGACCAGCACCCCGTCCATATCGAATATAATTCCTTTAAGCATATTTGTCACATCTTTAATTACCGGGCAAAGGTAACCCTTTTACATGGGTTTGTCTTATCTTTGCATTTAAATAATAGAGGTATGAGCAACATCCCAAATAATATACCGGAAAAAACCATCGAGCGACTGAGCGAGTACCGCCGCACGCTGCTCAGCTGCCACGAGCAGGGGATCACCCATGTTTTTTCCCATGTACTGGCGGGAATCCACGGCATTACGGCTGTGCAGGTGCGTAGGGATCTTATGCTGATAGGGTTTTCGAGCGACACAAAAAAAGGGTACGACGTGGAGGTGCTTATAAAATTTATAAGCTCCATCCTCGACAGCGTCAATCCGCTCCATATAGCGGTGATAGGCATGGGGCACCTGGGCCAGGCCGTCACCAAATACTTCAATGGCAAGGGTCTGAACCTTCGTATCGTGGCCTCTTTCGACATCGATCCCGCAAAAGTCGGTACCGAAATCGACGACATCCCATGCTACCATATGGACAGTTTCGAGCAATCGGTGGAAGAGCTCGATATAAATATCGTGGTCTTATCCTGCCCGACCGAAACCGCCGCCGAACTGGTGCTCCCGATTATCAACGCCGGTATAAAAGGGGTGCTCAATTTCACCTCGAAACCCCTGAATTTCCCGAAAGGGATAGTAGTCGAAAATTACGACATTACCACCCTGCTGGAAAAAGTCGCATATTTCGTCAAGGAGAACGATCAGAACAATAACGAGTAATGAGGGTACACTACGGGCTGGACGATCTTCCGCCGTTGAGAACCCCCGTTGTCACCGTCGGTTCTTTCGACGGGGTGCACCGGGGGCACAGGGCTCTTCTGGATGCGGCCGTTGCCCGGGCCGCCCGTAGCGGCAGCGACAGTGTGGCATTCACCTTTTTGCCCCATCCCCGTAAAGTCCTCGAGCCGCTCGAGCGGACATGGCTACTCACCACCCTCCGGGAAAAACTATGGCTGCTGGAGCGATCCGGGGTGGCACATACCGTTGTTATGCCCTTCGACCGCGAGTTCTCCCGGATGAATTACCGCGCCTTCATCGACCGGATAATTATCGGAAAACTGGGAGCATCCGTACTGGTGGTTGGCTACGACCATAAATTCGGCCATAACAAAGAGGGGGAATATTCCCTTGTGAGGGATTCCGGTATCGAAACGATCCGTATCCCGGAACAGACTGCTGCGGGTCGCCAAGTCAGTTCGACAGAGATCCGCAGTGCCGTTGCCCGGGGAGATATGGCCAGGGCGGCAGAAATCCTGGGTCATCCATATATTATAATCGGCGACCTCTTTTGCGGGCAGGGAACCGAGAAGGGCTTCATGGTGTCCGACCCGGACAAACTTCTCCCACCGGCCGGAAAATATAATGTCGGGCTCGAAGACGGATCTTCGGCCCTGTTGTCTGTAACTGCGGGTGGCCTTACCTTCTCCGGGGTCGGGAGAAATACCGTGGACAGGGAAAATATCCTGGTTTCATTTTTATAAAAAAAGGTTCACCCGGCAAGGCCCCGTTGCCGATATTATGATTATCTTTGTGGGCAAAAGAATCCCAGGCCTATGTCTTTTGCAAACAAAAAAATTCAGAATGAAGGACTTACGTTCGACGATGTCCTTCTGATCCCCGCCTTTTCCGAAGTACTCCCGCGCACGGTCGATATCTCTTCCCGGTTTTCGAGGAATATCCGCCTGAACACTCCCGTCGTATCCGCCGCAATGGACACGGTGACGGAGGCGGAGCTGGCCATTGCCCTTGCCCGCGAAGGTGGTATCGGGGTGATCCATAAGAATATGGATATTTCTTCGCAGGCTTCCCAGGTGCGCAAAGTGAAGAGGGCCGAGAACGGTATGATCTACGATCCGGTGACCATCTCCAAAGACCATACGGTAGGGGATGCGTTGGCCCTGATGAAGGAGAACAAGATCGGCGGGATTCCCGTGGTTACCGAAGATAAAACGCTGATCGGCATCGTTACCAACCGCGACCTTCGGTTCCAGAAAGACATGGCCAAGCCGATAGACGAGGTAATGACCAAGGACAGGCTTATCACAACCTACAATCCCGACCTCCAGACGGCTTCGGAGCTTCTTTTGCAGAACAAAATTGAAAAACTCCCCGTCATAGACAAGAGCGGCAGACTGGTGGGGCTGCTCACCTATAAGGATATAACCAAGGTGCAGGCCAATCCCAATGCCTGTAAGGACGACAAAGGCCGTCTCAGGGTGGCTGCGGCGGTCGGGGTTACCTCGGACACGATAGAACGTGTCCAGGCGCTCTACGATTCGGGAGTGGATGCGGTTGTAATAGATACCGCCCACGGCCATCATATCAACGTAACCCATATGCTCCGTGAAATTAAAGGGGCATTCCCCTCGATAGATGTGGTGGTCGGTAATATCGCTACGGCCCAGGCTGCCCGGTACCTGGCCGAGGCGGGTGCCGACGGCATAAAGGTCGGCATCGGCCCCGGTTCGATATGCACGACCAGGGTTATAGCCGGAGTGGGTGTTCCACAGCTCTCGGCCGTCTTCGATGCGGCGGACGCGGTCAGGGATTTCGACGTAACGATAATTGCCGACGGCGGAATAAGGTATACCGGCGATGTGGTGAAGGCCCTTGCAGCCGGTGCGGATGCCGTAATGGCCGGATCGATGTTCGCCGGGGTAGAAGAATCCCCGGGCGAAACCATCCTTTACAACGGACGTAAATTCAAATCCTACCGCGGTATGGGATCGCTGGAGGCCATGCAGCACGGATCGAAAGACCGCTATTTCCAGGATATGGAAGACGATATAAAGAAACTCGTGCCGGAAGGTATCGCTGCCAGGGTGCCCTATAAGGGGACATTGAAAGAGGTTGTTTACCAGATTATCGGCGGCCTGCGTTCGGGCATGGGATACTGCGGTGCGAAAGATATAGCGGCATTGAAGGATGCAAAGTTCATCCGTATAACCACTTCCGGCATGCTCGAAAGCCATCCCCACGATGTGGCTATAACACGCGAAGCGCCCAATTACAGCAGGGGAGAGTAATGAATACATCTCACTGGCCCGGGCCGCCGCTATTTCCGGCGGCCTTTTTCTTTGCCGGGAAATAAAAAAGGGGTAAATTCGGGATAAAGAACGAAACCAATGATAACTAAAGAGATACAGTTGCGGGTGCGCTATAAGGAGACGGACGCAATGGGCGTTGTCCACCATTCCAATTTTACCACATACTACGAGACCGCCCGAACGGAGATGCTCCGCGGGTTCGGCACCACCTACCGCATTCTGGAAGAGAGCGGAGTGATGCTTCCGGTACGGGACGTAGTGATGCGGTTTTTCACACCCGCCCGTTACGACGACCTTTTGACGGTGCGGATAACCCTCCGTGAGATGCCCTCGGTAAGGATGATCTTCGACCACGAGATCTATAACGAGAAGGGGGAGCTGGTTAATACCGGAACCGTCGTACTCGTCTTTATGAATGCCGCCAGCCGGAAGGCGTGCCGGGTGCCGGACTGGTTTGCCGATCTGTTTCGGCCCTATTTTTAACCACTCAAATATAGGCCTCGGCTGACAAATCTGCGGGATGTCAGCCTTTATTTTTGGGGAAATATGCCGAATTGACAGTTTCCGGGCGATGGCATATTGTTTGATTTCAGGGTTATAACGAAATTTATTTCAATATAAATCGAAAATAAAAGCCATATGAGTACAAGCAGCGGTAAAATAGGGGTGACTACGGAAAATATCTTTCCGATCATCAAAAAATTCCTTTATTCCGACCATGAGATATTCCTGCGTGAGCTGGTATCCAATGCCGTGGATGCGACCCAGAAGATAAAGACCCTATCTTCCCGTGGGGAATACAAGGGAGAGCTGGGCGACCTTACCATCCGGATTTCTCTCGATAAGGAGGCCCGCAAGCTCACAATCTCGGATCACGGTGTCGGTATGACGGCTGAAGAAGTGGATAAATACATCAACCAGATCGCTTTTTCGGGGGCCGAGGAATTCATGGCCAAATATAAAGACCAGACCATAATAGGCCATTTCGGCTTGGGATTCTACTCTGCATTCATGGTAGCCGACAAGGTCGAGGTGGTAACGCAGTCATACGACGAAAAAGCCCCCACGATGGTCTGGACGTGCGAAGGTACACCGGAATTTACCCTTACCGAAAGCCCCCAAAAGCGCCGGCGCGGTACCGACATCATACTCTATATCTCCCAGGAC